>NZ_DJDM01000026.1:0-39638 GCF_002431085.1 Empedobacter sp. UBA5924 | reverse complement strand
TTTTGAGTTTAATAATAATTTACAATTTTTAACAAATGTAGCTTAACTTACACCGCAAAATTCAGGGGGATATCCAGTAGCATAAGTAGCAATTGTCCATCTCAAGTTTTTCAAATCGAGAATATTAACGTGCATTGCGCCTGCAAAAAGCAGAAAATTAAGCATTGCGCCCATCAATATTTCATTGAAGTCTAAACTATTAAAGAGTTGAAACATGTCTTTTGTAGCATCAGGAAAATAGCTATCTCCCAATAAACGGATAGCGATAGATACTAACATGGCGATAATCATAATTCCAATTGTTCCAGGTAATTTTAGGAATCGAAGGTTTGCATAAGAAAATAATGCAGCAAGAACAATTAGAACCGAAAAAGAATAATATAGTTCCATTGGTATTGATTGATTAAAATTTGGAAAAAGTTACAAAAAAAGAGCCACTATAAAGTGGCTCTTTCTATATTAATTTGATTTTTTTATCAAAATTAGTTTTTTGGAGCTTGCCCAATTAAATCCATAAATTGATCTAACTTAGGTAAGATAATAATTTGTGTACGACGGTTTTTAGATTTTCCTTCCGCAGTAGCATTTGTAGTTAATGGGTTATATTCTCCACGTCCACCAGCTGTTAAACGTTTACCATCAACACCGTATTGGTTTTGTAATGCTTGTACAACAGAAGATGCACGTAAAGCAGATAAATCCCAGTTGTTACGGATGTTTGGTTTAGAAATTGGCACATTATCTGTGTTACCTTCAATCAATACATCGTAATCTTTATAATCGTTGATGATTTTCGCAATTTTACTTAAAGTTTCTCCTGCAGCAGGTGAAATTTCGTAGCTACCAGATTTGTACAACATGTTATCAGCTAACGAGATGTAAACAACACCTTTTAATACTTTAACATCAACATCTTTTGCTTCATTGCTAGATAAAGAACGCGTTAAGTTGTTTGTTAAAACCATATTCAAACTATCCGATTTGCTTTTCGCATCGATCAAATGTTTGATGTATTTGTTAGACTGATTGATTTCGTTCACTAATTCAGAAACGTTTTTAGAACCACCATTAATACAATTTTTCAATTGTTCTTGTAATTGTTTAATTTGATTTCTTTCACTCTGAACTGTGTTTTCATACTGACCTTGGTTAGATTCAAAATTAGCTAATTTAGCTTTCGCTACAGCCAATTCTGTTTGACATCCTTGGTTCTCAGAATAAGCAGAATTGAATTTATTTTGTAATTCATCATACTTTTTCTGACTAACACAACTAAATAAAGTTGAAGCAGCGATAACCGCTACTGGCAAAATTGAAACTTTCATAATTATTTTTTTTATTTCAGTTATACGAATATATGTTATTATTTTTTATTGCGAGTATATATTCTGCAAAAACCATGCTGTAAAAATATAAAACTCCTACAATCATTTGGTTGTAGGAGTTTTAACCTTAATATTTTATTTCTATTGTATTAATCCTGAGGAATATATAAAACCTGACCTGGATAAATCTTATCTTCGTGTTTTAACATTGGTTTGTTTGCTTCGAAAATTTTTGGATACTGCATTGGATCTCCATAAACTTCTTTTGCAATTTTAGATAAAGAATCTCCACTTTTTACAGTATACATTGTCTTAGATAAATCTGGAATCTCAATTCTCAAAGGTGTTTTCAATGTTAATTGATCTTCTACTCCTTCCACTCCATCAATGTTACCTGCTGTTGCTAAAATTTTTTGTTTCTCGTTGATGTCCAACGCTTGTCCAGCTACTACAATTTTATCTCCATCAGTAGAAAAAGTTACTCCTGACAAATCAAATCCTTGCTTTGCAACTTGTTCTTGTACTTTACCTGCTTTTTCTTCTGGTGTTTCTGCACCTCCGAAGACTTTCTCTCCGGCATTTTTGATAAATGAAAATAATCCCATAACGAGTTGATTTTAATAATATTTATTTGTTGATATTTAGTAAATATATAATTTCTCTAACAATTATCGTGCAATTGATGAATATTTCTTTTTTAAATTTTCGGTAATCGAGAGTTGTTGTTGAATTTGACTTGTTAATTGATTAATTTTTGCATCCAAAACTTTATCGTTCTCTTCGGCAATTTGTATTTTTCCGCTCAATGTTACTACTTGATCTTCTATCGATCGCAAAGAATTTTCTGTTTTTATCTTTTTCTTCATCAAACCATCAGTTACTTTATCATTCGATTCTCTTTCCAATTGATTCACCACCAAATCTAACTTATCGCCCAAAGCTTGCTTTTTACTTTCTAATTTCAATAAGGTGTTATTATCTTTTAGATATGATTTGATCGAGTTTCCTTTTTTCAATTGTGCATCAGCGTTTTCTTTTGTCAATCGAATCATATTTTCGTTCGCTAACCTCAACTCATTTCGTACACAACCTTGCTTCGTTTTTGTTGCTAAATCTTGCAATTGAGCATAAATTTTATCAAACTCTGCCGAATTACTATTAAATGTCATTCCATTTTGATCCGTTAATGTATTAATCACAGTCGTTTTTCCATTTTCTTCATCAACCAAACTAATCACAAATTTATACACATCTTGCGAATTTTTGAACTTGATATTACTCGCTTCATGTCTTTTCAAAAAAGCAGAAGAACCTTCTTTGTTCGTTACCCAATTTTCCCACGATTTCACAATCAAATTCTGCGCACAATTATCCGTAGAAAAAGCAAAAGATTTCAGTTCTTGTCCGTTCATTTCGTACTCAACTTCAAACAATCCTTCATCAGATTGTGCATTAACATAAGCTGATGTTAACAAAGTTGTAATGGCTAAAAGTAATAGTTTCATCAAGTTGATAGTTTAAATTTATGTTCACAATTATTTATCCAATTTACAAAATATCGGAGTTTAAGAAAAGATGTTGTACAGATTTTTTAGAATCATTAATTTTAACCAGAAATTAATCAAACCGCATGCAAACAAAAATTTTATTAATCTATACAGGAGGAACAATCGGAATGGCGAAAGATTATGGCGACCAATCCTTGAAACCTTTCAATTTTGATAATTTGTTAAAACAAATTCCAGAGTTAGGTCTTCTAGATTGTTCTTTCGATTATCATAGTTTCGATACGCCTATAGATTCGTCTGATATGAAACCTAAATATTGGATAGAAATTGCCGAAACCATTCAACAAAACTACGAAAACTATGATGGTTTTGTTGTTTTGCACGGAACAGATACAATGGCGTATACAGCTTCTGCAATGAGTTTTATGATTGATAACCTCGAGAAACCTGTCATTTTCACTGGTTCACAATTACCAATTGGAGATTTGCGCACAGATGCGAAAGAAAACTTAATTACTTCGATTCAATTGGCTTCGTTACGTAAAAATGACAAACCAATTATCAAGGAAGTTTGTGTGTATTTTGAATATAAATTGTTTCGTGCGAATAGAACAACTAAGATTAATGCAGAAAACTTTGATGCTTTCGAGTCGCCGAATTATCCAGTAATTGGAGTTTCCGGTGTTCATCTGGAAGTGAAAGAAGATTTATTGTTAAAAAATGTTGTTACGGATAAACTTTCGATCAACAAAAATCTAAATGCTGATGTTGGTGTCTTGAAGATTTTCCCTGGAATGAATCGTTCTTTTATCGAAAGTGTTTTAAACGCTCCGAACATGAAAGCTTTTATTATTGAGGCTTTCGGAACAGGAAATATTTTTACCGATAGTTGGTTTATTGAATTGCTGGAAGAAGTAACGAATAAAGGAGTTCATCTTATCATCAACACGCAATGTGCTGGCGGAATGGTAGAACTTGGACGTTATGCTACAAGTGATGCGTTACTAAATATGGGCGCAATTTCGAGTTATGATTTGACAATGGAAGCTGCAATTACCAAAGCCATTTATTTATTAGGTCAAAACCTTTCGAAAGAAGAATTCAAAACGCAATACGAAGCAAACTTGAAAGGTGAACTTCGCCATCATTTTTACAATGATTAAATCAAAATAATATAAAACGAAAAAAATCTCTACTTGGTAGAGATTTTTTTATGTTCTAAATTTTATTTCTTCCCCGACATTGAAGCGCCATCAGATTCTCTTAATTTGAAAAAGATGTAAGTTGATAAAATTGTCATCACGCCCATCGTCAAAAATGAATAACGAAAAGCTTGTACTTCCACTCCATTTACAAATCCTGCTTGTCTAAAAACACCTAAAATTAATGCAGCTACAGAAATTCCAAATGTTAGTGATAATTGTTGTGTAACCGATAATAAACTATTCCCTTCGCTGGATGTATTTTCGTCCAAATCTGCTAAAGACAAGGTATTCATCGCCGTAAATTGAATTGAACTAAAAAATCCATTCAAAACCATTAACGGAATGATATAATAAATTGGTGATTTCGATTCTAAAAAGAAAAACATACAAATGATTAATCCTAAAGTTATTGTATTGGAAATCAACATATTTCGATAACCAAATTTATTCACAATTGGCACAACAAACGATTTTGCAATAATGTTACTTGTTGCAGATGGAATCATAATTAATCCCGCTACAGTAGCCGAATATCCATAACCAACTTGCAATAAAAGCGGAATAAGAAAAGGTATTCCTCCAATTCCTAATCGTGTAATAAGATTTCCTATAATACCAATTCGCAAAGTTCTAATGTTAAACAAATTCAAATCGATTAAAGGATGTTGTTTATGTTTTGCATGATAAATATACAAACCAATCAAAAAGGCAGAAACTACAGTCAATGCCAATACAGTTTGCAGGCCAATCACACGAGAAGATGTCAATTCCATAATCAATGTTAAGACAGTAACTCCTCCACTAAAAAGAATCAAACCTCTGATATCAAATTTAAAAACTGGATGTTTAAAATCGGGGATCGCAAAAGTTGTCATCCAAAGTGCAATAATTCCGAATGGAATATTCACGATGAAAATCCAATGCCATGATAAAGTTTCAACCAAAATACCTCCAATTGTTGGTCCTAAAAGTGGTCCTATTAACCCTGGTATGGTGATAAAATTAATTACTTTTAATAATTCACTTTTTGGATAAGCATATAAAATTGCTAAACGTACAACAGGAACCATCATCGATCCTCCAATCGCTTGTATAACGCGTGAAATGACTAAAAAAGGTAAAGTTGTGGCAAATGCGCAAAGTGTGGATCCAAGTGTAAAAATCAGTATAGCAGATTGAAAAACTTTTTTCGTTCCGTATTTATCCGAAAGCCAACCACTCAAAGGAATTAACAAAGCGATTGTTAACGTATACGCAACAATAATCGACTGAATTTCTAAAGGCGATTTTCCTAATTCTTTTGCAATTGTAGGTAAAGATGTATTTAAAATTGTAGCGTCCAAAGCTTGCATAAAAATTGCCATCGCACCAAGCCATGGCAAAAACTTCAACATTTTTGGACTTAAAATATGATCTGAATTCATTGAAATTCCTACAGCAAATTCTATTCCTATTTTAACATTTCGGAAAATCATTGAAAAAGATTAAATTTGAACTATGTTTCTCAACGCGCATACACATCATTTAGTTCATCAAACAGATGTTTTGGAATTGTATAATCAGTTTCCAAATGAGTTGAATAATGAAGCAAAATTGTTTTCGATTGGGATTCATCCAGCTTACATCAATACCTCATCAATAGAGGAAGAAATCGAAATTATCAATCAAACTATTTCGAATAAAAACTGTTTGGCGATTGGTGAAATTGGATTGGATAAATTGTGCGAAACAGATTTTGAATTACAAATCAATGTTTTTGAAAAACAATTAGAAATTGCGATGCAACATCAACTTCCAGTCATTATACATTCGGTTCGTGCTTATCAAGAAATTTTACAGATTCGAAAACAAATGAAATTGACGATTCCGTTTATTTTTCATGGTTTCAATAAGAATGAACAGTTACTCAATCAAATTATTGCGCAAAATTGTTTTGCATCTTTTGGTAAAAATCTTCTATCAAACAAAAACTTACAAATTATATTTGCAAATCTTTCTGCGAATCAATTCTTTTTAGAAAATGATGCAAGCGAAATTTCTATTGAAGAAATTTATACTTTTGCAGCGGATTTGAGAAAAATTACAATCGAGGAATTACAACTTCAACAAGCGAAAAATTGGAAAGCAATTTTCGGTTACGAAGTTCAATCATAATTAAAATACATTTCAATGGCAGTTTGGCAAGAAAGAGCTGAATTATTATTCAAAGAAGAAGGTTTAGAAATCCTAAAAAATTCGAACATTTTAGTTGTTGGTTTAGGTGGTGTTGGCTCTTTTGCCGCAGAATTTATCGCACGCGCAGGAGTTGGAAAAATGACAATTGTTGATGGTGATACTGTTGATATTACAAATATTAATCGACAATTACCTGCTTTACACTCAACTGTTGGAATGAACAAAGTAGACATCGTTGGCGATCGTTTAATGGACATTAATCCTGAATTAGAATTAACGCGTATCAACGAATTTTTGAGTCCAGAACGTACACACGAAATCGTCACACCAGATTTTGATTATGTGTTAGATTGCATCGATTCTGTTACACCAAAAATTAATTTGATTTTAGCTGCAAAACGCAAAAAAATTAAAGTAATCAGCAATATGGGCGCTGGAGGAAAATATTTGGTAAGCAAAGTACAAGTGCGTGATATTAGCAAAACAGATGTTTGTCCTTTGGCAAAAAATGTTAGAAAACGATTAAAAAAAGAAGGAATTAATAAAGGTGTAAAAGCTGTTTTTTCGACAGAAGTTCCTGATGAATCTTCGGTTAAATTAACGGATGGAAAAAATTATAAAAAATCGTTTTACGGAACTAATTCGTGGATGCCTGGTTTATTCGGATTGCATGCGGCAGAAACGGTGATTCGACATTTATTAAAAAAAGATAAATAATTAAGTACTTTCTTAAAGATTTAATTAATTTAGTTGCGAATTAACAAAGAGACGAAAAAAATGAAAATCAATTACGATTATATCACATACGAGGATGTTTTGAGAGCGCGTCAATTTATGTACGAGCAAGCGTTGGAACAGAATGCGACTAATTCGTTGTTGAATACTGCGAGAGATTTATTTGGAAACAGCAATTTCGAGATGTGTATCAAAATTTGTGAAGGTTTATTGGATGCAAAAGACCCAAAACAATTGTACGATGCAAAGAAATTAATTGCGTTATCATATTATAGTTTACAAGATTTTGAGAATGCGGATAATGCATTTTTCGATATCGCTCAAAACTCTGATAATTCGGACGATTGGTTTAACGTTGTGATTTCTGCAGCTTTAAATAAAAATATCGAACGTAGTAAAGAATCTTTTGGAATTGCATTAGAAAAATACACGAAATTTGGTCATCAACGTAATATGCCTTCAGTACAATTGATGTTGCATTACATGATTACGTTAGAAACTGTAAAAGAATACGTTTTAGCCTTGGAACAATGTAGAATGTTGGTACAAGTTTATGCTAAATTGAAAAAAACAGACGAAAAATTCTTAAGTTCTCGTGGTTTAGAACAAATCGAAAACTTTTTGGAAACTGCAAAACCAGTTTTGAAAAAAGCGAAAAAGAAAGAATTAACTGAAATCAAAAAAGAATTGGTTGAAGCTTTAGATGCAAACGGCGTAGAAAAAGTAGAAGCTTTTTTCGCTGAGTTTTAAGCTAACTATTTTTACAAGAAATAAAAAAATCCACTTCTGTTGAAGTGGATTTTTTGTTTGGATAAATATTGTAAATTAGAGGAAACACTGATTTGAATGAAATACTTTTTTACTTTCATATTTTTAATCTCAACTTTTACGTTTGGTTGTAGTTGTGGAGAATTTCCATCTGTTAAAAATTCATTTGATGAATTTGATGAAATTATAATAGGAAAAGTCATTAAAATTGATACAACTCTTTATGATTATTCTTCAAATCCTGTTTTTGCTTATACATTTGAAATCGAGAAAAATTTCAAAAAAAATATAGATATTACAAATAAAAAACAAAAATATTATACAACTATTTACACACCTGCCTCATCAATGTTTGGAGGTTGCGGAAGTAACTTCGAATTAAATGAAACCTATTTAATTTATGGATTTATCACAGATTTTAGCATCTATACAAATATTTGTACAAGAACTTCTGATTTAAAATTTGTTGAACAATCTGAATTAGAAGAATTAGAAAAACTTAGTAAAGAATATCTGAAAAAAAACACTCTTAATATTCCGCCTCCTCCAAATTCAAGTAAAGAGAATTTAATCCAAAAAGAGTTTGAATTGTATAAATTATCAGCCGAAAAAAGAAATAAATATTATTGGATAGGTTTAAGTCTTTTAGGATTTTTATTGACTATTAGTATATTTTTCAATTTTAGAAAAAGAAAATAAATTTAGATTCCTCCTTTCATCGGAATGACATTTACTCAATTGTCATTTAGAACGAAGCGAAGTAGAGAATCTATCTTTAGTTTATCATAAAATGATGTGATCCTAAAACAAGTTCAGGATGACTTAGAAAGACAAAAAAGCTAATTTTCTTAATCTATATTTAATCAAATATTTCTTCGTGATTATTTCAAAATAAATAATCTTTTTATAGATTTATCATCACTAAGAATTAACACATGAGTCACGGAAAACTAAGAGAAGATCATAATTGCCAAAATTGTGGACATTACGTAGAAGAACATTATTGCACACATTGCGGACAAGAAAATGTAGAAACACGTCAACCGTTTCACTTTTTATTTACTCACTTTATCGAAGATTTTGTTCATTACGATGGAAGTTTTTGGCAAACAATCAAAAAACTATTTTTGAAACCTGGAGTTTTAACCAAAGAATATTTGAGTGGTAAACGAAATAGTTCTGTTAATCCTGTTAAAATGTACATTTTTGTCAGTTTTGTAACGTTTTTCCTTATTTCTATATTTCCTTCTCATAAAACTGAATATAATGATAGTTCCAATGAACCTATATCAATAGAAAATACTGAAAAAATTCAAAAAGCACTTAATGCTACAATAGACACTTTACAGAACAAAGGATTGACAACTGTCGAGCAAAGTGCAAAAATAAAATCTGAAGTTGAAAAAAATAAAAATGCAAACTCTTTAGAAGATTTGAACGAGGAATCTATTGAAAACTTGCAATCTAAAGTAAAAAATAACGTTCCAATATTATCTCCCTTTATTGAAAAATACCAAGAGTTGAGAAAAAGAAAGGTTTCTGATGAACAATTAGGAGAAGCTATTGTTGAGAAATCTTTGCATGTCATTCCGAAAGTTTTGTTTGTATACATGCCTTTGTTTGCTTTCTTCTTATGGATTTTTTACAACAAAAAGAAATGGTGGTATTTTGATCACGGAATTTTTACACTGCATTATTTTACGGTAATTCTTTTATCAATTTTGGTAATTTTTCTTTTGAATAAACTTTCAAATTATATTGATAGTAATGCTGTATCAGCCATAATAGCTTTAATTAATACATTGATTGTTTTATATATTATTGTTTACTTTTTCCTTGCGTTGAAAAAACTCTATAACCAAGGATTTATCATTACAACAATTAAAGGTGCTATACTTTTAGGAATTAATACGTTTATTTTCTCAATAATTGTTATTGGAATTATTGTGTATTCATTTCTTCATGTTTAATCAAGATTATTAGGCAATCACGTATGATGTGTTCCTGAAACAAGTTCAGGATGACTTAAATTGAACTCGTTTCAGCTTCGCATTAAATTTAGATTCCTTCTTTTGTCGGAATGACAAATTCAAAAAAATAACATAAAAAAAGCCTCGCAAATGCGAGGCTTTCTAACTTCTAATATCTAGATTCTAATTTCTATTTATTACGGTATTCGTTCCAAGTTTTGATTTTTAAATCATCCATCGATAATTTTGTAAATGCATTAATGAAAGCCGAAGCTAAACGTGCATTTGTTACCAACGGAATATTGAAATCTACAGCTGTACGACGAATTTGATAATCGTTGTCTAATTCCGCTTTTGTTAAGTTTTTCGGAATATTAATCACCATATCAATTTTCTTGTCATGTAAATAAGACATTACATTTGGCTCTTTTTTATCAGATGGCCAGTAAACAAGCGTAGAATACACATCATTTTCTGTAAAGAATTTGTGCGTTCCTTCTGTTGCATAAATTTTGTAACCTTTTGCGATTAATTGTTTCGCAGGCTCTAATAAAGCAACTTTAGAAGCAATTGGTCCCCCAGAAATTAAAATGGTTTTCTCAGGAATTTCATATCCAACAGATAACATTGATTTTAATAAAGCTTCTTCTGCTGTATCACCGATACACCCTACTTCTCCTGTCGAAGACATGTCAACTGATAAAACTGGGTCAGCTCCTGCTAAACGTGTAAATGAGAACTGAGAAGCTTTCACTCCTACATAATCTAAATCGTAAACGATTTCTGAATGTCCTTTTTCTACTTCTAATCCTAATAAAACTTTTGTTGCTTTTTCGATTAAATTATTTCCTGCAACTTTCGATACGAATGGAAACGAACGAGAAGCACGAATATTAGTTTCGATAACACGAACTGTATTATTTTTTGATAAGAACTGAATGTTCATCGGTCCAGAAATTTCGAAACGTTTTGCAATTTTCGCTGCAACTTTGCGCATTTGACGAATTGTTTCGATGTACACTTTTTGTGGTGGATAATACATTGTTGCATCTCCTGAGTGAACTCCCGCAAATTCTACGTGTTCAGAAACTGCGTAATCTACAATTTCTCCATTTTGACAAACTGCATCCAACTCAATTTCTTTTGCTCCTTGTACGAATTCTGAAACTACAACTGGATAATCAGGAGAAACTTCTTTCGCTAATTTCAAGAAAGCATCTAGCTCATGTGTATTCGAAACTACGTTCATCGCAGCTCCAGATAAGACATAAGAAGGACGAATTAACACTGGGAAATTAACTTCTTCCACAAATTTGTGAATCGCTTCTAAAGAAGAAAGCTCTTTCCAACGTGGTTGATCGATTCCTAATTCATCTAATATTTCTGAGAATTTGTGACGATTTTCTGCATCATCAATTCTTAAAGGAGAAGTTCCTAAAATATTAATTGATTGATCGTACAATTTCATCGCTAAGTTATTCGGAATTTGACCTCCTGTCGAAATAATTGTTCCTTTAGGTTGTTCAAAATCTAAAATATCCATTACACGTTCAAAAGACAATTCTTCGAAGTATAAACGATCTGACTCATCATAATCTGTCGAAACCGTTTCTGGATTATAGTTGATGATAATTGTTTTGTAACCATTTTTTGATGCTGTATGCGCTGCATTTACAGAACACCAGTCAAACTCTACAGACGAACCAATACGATAAACTCCAGATCCTAAAATACAAACTGCTTTCTCAGTTTCTGGCTCCAAATCATTTTCAGTTCCGTGATAGGTTACATATAAATAATTTGTTTGTGCTGGGAATTCTGCTGCTAACGTATCAATTTGTTTTACAACAGGTTTAATTCCGAAGTTTTTACGTAATTCACGAACTGTTAATTCGTTTCTGTGTACGTTTTGATCTCCTTTTACTAAAACTGCAATTTGTTGATCCGAGAATCCTAATAATTTTGCACGTTTTACTAAATCTGCTTCAACTTGTTCAAATCTTTCTAATGCTTCAAATTCTTTTGATACATTAAAAATTCTTTCTAAACGTTGTAAAAACCATAAATCGATTTTTGTTAAATCGTGAATTTTTTCAATCGAATATCCCGCTTTGAAAGCTTCAGTAATCGCGTATAAACGCTCGTCATTTGGCTCAGCTAACCACGTATCCAAAGATTCACCTTCTGGAATCTTAAATCCGTTTGCTACGAAACCTCTGTGTCCGATGTCTAACATACGAACTCCTTTCTGAATTGCTTCTTCGAAAGAACGTCCAACAGCCATAACTTCTCCAACAGATTTCATTGCAGAACCAATGTTACGACGAACACCGTAGAATTTATTTAAATCCCAACGAGGCAATTTCACTACACAATAATCTAACGCAGGTTCGAACATCGCAGATGTCGTTTGCGTTACACTATTTTTCAACTCATCTAAAGAATAACCTAAAGCTAATTTAGCAGCCACGAAAGCTAAAGGATAACCTGTTGCTTTTGACGCCAAAGCTGACGAACGAGATAAGCGAGCGTTAACTTCGATTACACGATATTCTTCTGAAACAGTATCGAAAGCATATTGAATGTTACATTCTCCAACTACACCAAGATGGCGAATTGTGCGAATGGCAACTTCACGTAATTTATGATATTCTGAATTTGATAAAGTTTGAGAAGGTGCAATAACGATTGACTCTCCAGTATGAACTCCAATCGGATCGAAGTTCTCCATGTTACAAACTGTGATACAGTTATCGTAAGAATCACGAACTACTTCGTACTCAATTTCTTTCCATCCTTTTAATGACTCTTCCACTAAAACTTGAGAAGAATAATTGAATGCTTTTTCAACTAAATCTAATAATTCTTCTTCGTTATTTGCGAAACCAGAACCTAAACCTCCTAAAGCGTACGCCGCACGAATGATTAATGGGAAACCGATGCGTTTACCAGCTGCCATTGCGTCTTCTACAGTTTCTACTGCTTCTGAACGAGCAGTTAAAACACCAATTTGGTCTAATTTTTCGATGAAAATATCACGATCTTCCGTTGCTTCAATTACTGGAATTTGAGTTCCTAAAACCTCAACACCATATTTCTCGAATATATTTTCTTTATTTAATTCAACCGCACAGTTTAAAGCTGTTTGTCCTCCAAAGGCAACTAAAACTCCGTCTGGTTTTTCTTTTTTAATGACTTCTTCCACAAAGTAAGGCGTTACAGGTAAGAAGTAAACTTCGTCTGCAATTCCTTCAGAAGTTTGAACAGTTGCAATATTTGGATTAATTAAAACTGTTTTAATTCCTTCTTCTTTTAACGCTTTTAACGCTTGCGAACCAGAATAATCAAACTCACCAGCTTGACCAATTTTTAATGCTCCTGATCCTAATACTAATACTTTTTTAATATCTTTTTTTAACATCGTGATTCTGATTATGCGTTAGCGTTTTTATATTTTTTTACTTCTTCGATGAACTCATCAAATAAATATTCTGTATCAACTGGTCCTCCCATTGCTTCTGGGTGGAATTGAACTGTAAAAATTGGTTTTGATTCGTGACGAATTCCTTCACATGTTCCATCATTTAAGTTCGTAAAGAATGTTTTAAATCCTTCTGGTAATTTCGAATCATCTACTGCGAAACCGTGGTTTTGAGATGTAATGAAACATCTTTTTGTTCCTACTAATTGTACAGGTTGATTGTGCGAACGGTGTCCGTATTTTAATTTAAAAGTAGATGCACCAGCTGCTAAACTTACCAATTGATTTCCTAAACAAATTCCGAAAATTGGTTTATCTCCTTTCAAAGATTCTTTGATATTATTAATTGTAGGAACACATAAAGCTGGATCACCAGGTCCATTCGAGATAAATAATCCATCATATTCTAATGTTGAATAATCATAATCCCAAGGAACTCGAATTACCTCAACATCACGATTTACAAAACAACGGATGATGTTATTTTTCACTCCACAATCAATCAAAACAATTTTAATATCAGCACCTTCGTTGTAACGAATCACTTCTTTACAAGAAACTTGATCTACTAAATTATCTTCATTTGGATCATAGTATGCGACATCTGTATCAGCAACAATTTTTCCTAAAGTAGAACCTTGCTCACGTAATTTTTTTGTAATCATACGTGTATCAACACCATAAATACCAGGAATGTTTTGACTTTCTAACCAAACTCCTAATTTTTGAATAGCGTTCCAATGCGAATAATCATCAGCATAATAAGAAACAACCAATCCAGTTACTTGAATTTGGTTCGATTCCATCCAAGCTTCAATTTCATTAATCATTGCTTTATCATCTGGAACACCATAGTTTCCGATCATTGGAGCTGTCATCACCATAATCTGCCCTTTGTAAGAAGGGTCAGTCAAACTTTCATTATATCCAACCAAAGCTGTGTTGAATACTACTTCTCCTGCGGCAGAAGTATACGCACCGAAAGATTTTCCTTCGATTTCTAATCCGTCTTGGAATACTAATTTTACTGTCTTATCCATTGATGATAATGTTAATTTCAGTTTCTAAAGCTGATATGAATTTATCTATGTATTGTTTTGTTACTGTTAAAGGTGGTAATAAACGAATAACGTTTGTACCTGCGTAGCCTACAAAAATATTGTGTTTTGTAACTAAGTTATTTTTTAATTCGCCGATTGGGAAATCAAACTCGATTCCAATCATTGATCCTCGACCACGAACTTCTTTAATTTTTGGAAATTTATTTAATTGGATTCCAACATATTCTCCAATTTCTTTTGCATTTTCGATTAAGTTTTCTTGCTCAATCACATCTAAAACGGCTACCGCTGCAGCACAAGCTAAATGATTTCCTCCAAAAGTTGTTCCTAATAATCCGTAAGAAGCTTTAAATTCTGGAGAGATTAAAACTCCTCCGATTGGAAATCCATTCCCCATTCCTTTTGCCATCGTAATCAAATCTGCTTTGATACCAGAATGTTGATGTGCAAAGAATTTCCCTGAGCGTCCGTAACCACATTGAATTTCATCTGCAATTAAAACCACTCCATTTTCTGTACAAACTTTTCTTAATTCTTGTACAAACTCGTCAGAAGGTAAAATGATTCCTCCAACTCCTTGAATTGGTTCGTAAATTACCGCTGCAACATCTCCTCCAGCAATTACTTCTTTCACTTCATCAATGTTATATTCTACGAAAGATACTTTGTGATGAGAATTAAATGGAGCTACAATTTTTGGATTATCTGTTAGCGCAACTGTTCCTGAAGTTCGTCCATGAAACGCATCTTTGAACGCAATTACACGGTCTTTTCCTGTGTGAAAAGAGGCTAGTTTTACTGCATTTTCATTAGCTTCTGCTCCAGAGTTAATCAAGAATAAAGTATAATCTTCGTAACCTGATGCTTTACCTAATTTTTCTGCCAATTCTTGTTGAATCGGAATATTTACTGAGTTTGAATAAAACCCGATATTATTAATTTGTTCTGTTAATTTCTCAACATAATATGGATGCGAGTGACCGATAGAAATCACTGCGTGACCTCCATAAAGGTCCAAATATTCTTTTCCGTTTTCGTCCCAAAGAATACAATCTTTAGCTTTAACCGGAGTTACATTCATTAATGGATATACGTCAAATAGTTTCATTTAATAAGTTTTAAGTGATGAGTTTTGAGTAATGAGTTAAGCTATTGTTCTAATTTTATTTATTAATCCAATTAGCATTGCTTTAATTTCATTACACTCATCTGTTAATTTTGAATATTCTTCAATATTTATATAATTCAAATCTTTAGCTAGCAAAATAAAATATGTGACTTCATTCAAAGAGCCTAAAGAAATATTTAAAAATTGAGCAAAGTCTTTATTTGAGTTTCTTCCACAACCTTCTGCAATATTTGCTGGTATAGAAGATGATGCTCTTTTAATTTGAGAAATTAATCCAAATTGTTCTTCTTTTGGAAATTGATTTACAATTTTATATAAATCTAAAACCAAGAGATGTGAACGATTCCAAACTTGTAATTTTCTATAATCTTGCATACTCAAAACTTATAACTCAATACTCACAACTTTTTAAAACGCCACCGTTTTAAGATTAAGTCCTAAGTTTTCTTCCCAACCGAACATCAAGTTCATGTTTTCTACGGCTTGTCCAGAAGCTCCTTTTGTTAGATTATCGATGATAGAAGTGATTAACAATACATCGTCTTGTTTCTGGATATGTAAAAAACATTTGTTGGTATTTACGACTTGTTTCAATGCAATTGGTGCGTCAGAAACATGTGTAAAAGGTTCGTTTTTGTAATATTCGTTGAAGATATTTTTTGCTTCTTCTTCTGATAAATCAGATTTTAAATAAACACCTGCTAAAATTCCGCGCGCAAAATCTCCTCGCATTGGTAAGAAATATACTTTGTTATTGAAATCTTTTTCTAATTGATTCAATGTTTGGTAAATTTCTCCTTCGTGTTGATGCGTAAATTCTTTGTAGAAAGAAACGTTATTGTTTCGCCAACTAAAGTGCGTAGAAGCTGATAAACTTTGTCCAGCACCTGTAGAACCCGTTACAGCATTGATATGAATATCATTTTTGATTTCATTTTTCGCTGCCAATGGTAACAATGCTAATTGAATAGCTGTTGCAAAACAACCTGGATTTGCAATATTTTGAGCTGTTTTGATTGCTTCGCGATCTAATTCTGGTAAACCGTAAACAAACGTTCTATCTTCGAAAATGTGGTTCGCATTTAATCGAAAATCGTTACTCAAATCAATAATTTTTGTGTTGGCTGAGTATTTATTGTTCTGTAAAAACTCTGCCGATTTTCCGTGACCAAGGCATAAAAAAACGACATCAGCATTTTCGTCTATTTTATCCGAAAATAAGATGTCAGTTTCTCCAAACAAATCGTCGTGCACTTTGGTAACGGGGTTGCCTGCATTTGATGTACTGTACACAGACGAAATATTAACCATCGGATGATGTATCAATATTCTTAGCAGTTCGCCTGCTGTGTAGCCAGCACCTCCTACAATGCTTACGTTAATTTTGTTTGTCATTTGTTATGTTTTGCGCGTGTTTTTTTAAGGTATAATACCTATACTATATTTCTAAAATAAAGTGGGCTCGTTGGAATCCACTTTAAAGAATCAATTAATCGAAACTATGAACAATCTTTAATTGATTACCGAATATTTTGATGAAACCTCTTGCATCTCTACTGTCCCAAGCTTCGTTTTCTTCTCCATAAGTAGCGACTTTAGATTGCATCATATCATAAGGCGATTCTATTCCAATCATTGAGAAATGATAAGGATTTAATTGTACTTTCACTTTTCCTGTTACATGATTTTGAGAAGATTCTAAGAATGCTTCAATATCACGCATTACTGGATCCAAGTATTGTGCTTCGTGCAATAAGGTTCCGTACCAGTTTGATAACGAATCTTTGTGCAACAATTGCCATCTTGTAAGTGTATGTTTTTCTAATAAGTGGTGTGCTTTGATTAGTAAATAAGCTGCTGGCGCTTCGAAACCTACACGTCCTTTGATACCTAAAATTGTATCTCCTACGTGGATGTCGCGACCAATTGCGTATTCACCACCGATTTCGTTTAATTTTTGAATTAAAGCTACTGGAGATAATTTTTCTCCATCTAAAGCAGTTGGAATACCTTTCTCAAATTCAATTTCGATAACAGATGATTCTGTTCTTGATAATTGTGTTGGATAAGCATCTTCTGGCAACGCTTGGTTAGATGTTAATGTTTCAACTCCACCAACAGATGTTCCCCAAATTCCTCTGTTAATAGAGTATTTAGCTTTTTCCCAACTATAGTTTACACCATTTGCTTGTAAATATTCAACCTCTTGTTGACGAGATAATTTTTCGTCGCGAATTGGTGTAATGATTTTAGATTGTGGTGAGATAACTGCAAAAGCAACATCAAAACGAATTTGATCATTTCCTGCTCCTGTAGATCCATGTACAATGTATTCTGCATCTACATCTTTTGCATACTGAGCAATTGCAATTGACTGAAACATTCGTTCTGCACTTACTGATAATGGGTAAGTGTTATTTTTCAAGATGTTTCCGTAGATTAAGTAGCGAACACAATCGTTGTAATATTTGTCTGTAATATCAATTGTAACGTGTTTAGAAGATCCTAATTCGTAGGCACGTTCTTCGATATCTTTTAACTCTTCTGCCGAAAATCCACCAGTATTTACAATTACTGTATGCACTTCCATTCCTTGATCTTTTGTTAAGTTAACCAAACAGTACGATGTATCTAAACCTCCACTGTAAGCTAAAACTGCTTTGTTGCTCATTATTTGTTTATTTGTTTATATTGGGAATAATTCTTCTTAATTCATTGGTAACCTCTTCACGACTACTCTCTTCTTTCATTACGATTAATACCGTATCGTCTCCAGCAATTGTTCCAATTATTGTATTGAAATGTGTGTTGTCAATCTCAAAAGCGATTCTGTTTGCATAACCTGGTTTTGTTTTGATAACTCCCAAATTTTTAGAGAAAATCAAACTTGCATTTTCGTTATGTGTAACGGTTGCCGTTGGAACAGCACTTTCTGTAAGGCGATAAATGTATTGTCCCGAACTATTAGGAACTTTTGAAACTTTCAATTCGCGCAAATCTCTCGATAAAGTTGCTTGAGTAACTGTGATCTCTAAATCAATTAATTTTTTTAATAATTCGTCTTGATTACTTATTTCTTGATCTGTTATTAAATCTTTTATAATCTGGAATCTGTATTTTTTATTACTCATTTTGAATATTTATTCGAAATTTTATGCAAATATACTCATTTTAGACAAAAAAAAACCTTAGTTCGTATATTTATTCATTTTCTTTTTTTGATTGATTTGCCAATGCACGCTTAGCGTACTCGTCATCAAGGTTATCATAAACCAATCCCGTGCAAATACAACGCTCGCGATCATTTTCCATCAAGATGTGATAGTTTTTACAACTTTTACATCCATTCCAAAATTCATCCGATTGTGTTAATTCCGAAAATGTTACTGGCTTGTATCCTAATTTTGTGTTCATACGCATTACAGCTAAAGAAGTTGTAATACTAAAGATTTTTGATTTCGGGAATTTTGTACGTGACAATTCAAAAACAGCGTGTTTTATTTCGCGTCCAATTCCTGAACTCCTTAAATCTGTACGAACAATTAAACCTGAGTTTACGACGAATTTTTCTTCTTCGTACGTTTCTATGTAGCTAAACCCTGCTATTTGATCATCATCATCAAAAGCAATCACAGCATTTCCATTACGCATTTTGCGTTCAAGATAAACTGGATTTCGTTTAGCAATACCCGTTTTTCTCATACGAGCTGATTCTTCGTACCATTCGCACAACAATTCTGTGTACTTGGCATCATCTGCATTTGCTATTCTAACATACATAATTTAAGGGAAAGTCGATTAATAAAGAGGAATTGAAAAAAGATGACCTTTTGTCATCACACTTAAGTAAAATATGAGAACCAAAAGGTGCGCTTTCATTACGAAAGCCACTCTCATAATTGAGAAGAACAATTTCAGTAATTTCTTCCATTAATCAACAAGATATTCAGTTATTATACTGAGATGCAAAGTTAAATATTATATTTTTGTATCACCAAAAAAAAGCAAACAAAATTTACATATTTATTAAAATGTTGAAAATTATTAAAATAGGAGGCGGAATTATCGATAACGAGCAAGACTTAGAACAATTCCTACAAACGTTTTCCGAAATTAAAGAACCTAAAATTTTGGTTCATGGAGGAGGAAAAGGTGCTTCGAAGATGTTAAATCAATTGGGAATCGAACCAAAAATGATCGAAGGTCGTCGCATTACAGACAAACCAACATTGGATGTTGTGACAGGATTATATGCTGGAAATTTGAACAAATCTATCGTTTCTAAATTACAAGAATTTGGATGCAATGCATTAGGTTTATCTGGTGCAGATGGTAATGCAATCAAAGGTTCTAAGCGTCCTGTAAAAACTATTGATTATGGTTTTGTTGGAGATTTGAATGATGAAAGTGTCAACAAAGAATTATTTCAATTATTAATTGATAACAATATCACATCAGTAGTTTGTGCGATTACACATGATGGAAATGGACAATTGTTGAATACTAATGCAGATACTATTGCCTCTACAATTGCGGTTGCTATGTCACAAGAAAATGAAGTAGAATTAAATTTCTGTTTTGATAGAATTGGCGTACTTCGTGATGTAAATGATGACACAACATTGATTCCAAAAATTAACGAAACTTTATATTTGCAGTTAAAAGAAGAAGGTGTAATTTTCGAAGGAATGATTCCAAAATTAGACAATTCATTCAAAGTAATCAATGCGGGTGTAAAAAATGTATGTTTGGTGCACGCGCGCAACATTAACTCAGAGATTAAAACAATTTTATGTTAGAATTAACTGTTCTCAAAAAGAAAGCTGTCGATTTGTTGTGTCAATTAATCGAAACTCAATCTTTTTCGAGCGAAGAAGATAAAACGGCCGATATTATTTTCAAGTTTTTAACTGATCATGGTGCTACGGCTCATCGTCAGAATAACAATGTTTGGAGTATTCATCCAAATTTTGATGAGAACAAAAAAACAATTTTATTAAACTCTCATCACGACACTGTAAAATTTGGCTCTTCTTGGACATATGATCCATTAAAAGCTACAATCGAAGGTGATAAATTAGTAGGTTTAGGAAGTAACGATGCAGGAGCTTCTGCGGTAAGTTTATTAGCCACTTATATCAATTTTTTGAATGATGATTTACCATTTAATCTAATTGTCGCAGTCACAGCTGAAGAAGAAAGTTCAGGACAATTAAATGTTGCAAGTATTTTACCTAATTTACCAAAAATCGATTTGGGAATTGTAGGTGAACCTACGCAAATGGACATGGCAATTGCAGAACGTGGTTTGGTTGTAATGGACGTAATTGTAAAAGGGAAAACTGGACATGCTGCAAGAAACGAAGGTGTAAATGCAATTTACGAAGCGATTGATGTGATGAATTGGTTCAAAACGTATCAATTCGAAAGAGTTTCGGATATGTTAGGACCAGTTAAAATGACGGTTACACAAATTGAAGCAGGAAAGCAACACAATGTTGTGCCAGATGAATGTCGTTTGGTTGTAGATTGTCGTGTAAACGAATTGTACTCAAATCAAGAAGTTGTTGATATTATTTCAAGTTGTTTACCAAAAGCAGAAATTAAAGCACGTTCGTTGCGTTTAAATTCTTCACGTATTTCAGAAAATCATCCAATTGTACAAAAAGGAATCGAATTAGGTTGTACAACATATGGTTCGCCAACAATGTCGGATCAAGCAATGATGAATTTCGAAACGGTAAAAATGGGACCTGGAGATTCAGCTCGTTCTCATACACCAGACGAATATATTTATTTATCCGAAATAGAACATGGAATTGAACGATATACAAGTTTATTAAAAGATTTTACGTTTTAAATTAAGAATAAACTCTTATAATCGAAAAAGCATCTTCATACAATTGAAGATGCTTTTTAATTTTATCAAAACTGATAATTAAAACCTGCAAAACATAAAGATATGTTCTAAAAATTAAACACAAAAAAAGAGGCTAATTAATTTTAGCCTCTTTTTTTATATATGAAATTAAGTCTTACTCAATTTGCATTTTAACTGGAATGTTGAAATTCAACTTCGCAGCACGACCATCTTCTGTTTGAGCAGGTTTGATCGTTTTCCCTCTTTTTTGTTGACGTTGTGTAATACGCTCTAAAGCTTTTTTAGCTTCAGGACCTAACTTAGCATCACCCATTGGAGAAATTCCAACGATTCTACCTTCAGTGTCAATTTGGAAAGAAAGTTTAGCAGCTACTACACCAGATAAACCTTGACCAGCAGCGTCATTCGCAAAATCTTGCAACTCGTCTTGTAAATCTTGTGATAACTTTTTAGATAAACAGTCTGTTGCAGCTTGTTTACCTTTTGCAGCATCTTTCTCACAACCAGGATATACCGCCATTACAGCCGCTGTACGAGCAGTTACTGTAGATGGAGCTGCAGGTTCTGTACCTTTCCCTGGATTAGGAGTACTTGGTGTATCCTTTGGTGCTTCTTTTTTAGTATTTACTTCATTAGCACCTCCAGTTTGTGTTGTTGATTTTGGCCCTTCTCTATCTACTAAACCTAAATCTTTATCGGCCATTTCCTTTACTTCGACAATAGGCTCTTCTTTTTTAGGCTGAGCTTTAGGTTCTGGCATAACCACTCTAACCTGAGCTGTTTCTTCTTGATATCTTTGTTCTGGCTCTGGCTTTGGTGGCTCTGGTTCAACCACTTCTTCCTCTTTTGGAGGCTCAGGAATATTCAAATCCTCAAGCTGAACATCTACGACTACGTCTTCTGACTTTTTACTTTCAAACAAACCTGTTGCAGAAGCAATAAGACCAAAAGCTAAAATCGCAATTACTATAAATCCACGAATGAAAGCTTTCAATAATGTACTCTTCTCAGACATTCTCATGTCATAAGCTCCATACGCTTTATTTCTACCTTCAAATACAATCTCGTCTAAGGATTTTAGTTTGTTGTTATTTTCTGACATTTTAATTCTTTTAAATTTAACAATTAAACTAATTATTTACCTACTTTTTCGTCGAACACTTTTTGTTCAAAAGGTGCAACAGGTACGATTCCGTAACGAGTAGACTTTGTAATTTCCATTTCATCTAAGATAGTTACTAAATTATCATACGTAGCATCATCCATAGGTTTGATAATTACAGTAAACTTATCTTTATCTGCTCTACCTTGTGCTGCTGTAATAACATCACGAATTTTAGAGTAGTCAGTTTCATTTAGAGTTCCTCCGTTTAATCCTGCCTGATCTTGTTGATGCCAAAATAACTTATTATCCTTTCCAATTAAAATTGATATAGAATTATTCAATTTTATTTCTGGTTTATCAGTTGGATCTAATTTGTCAATTTTTGGAGGCATATTCAAGTTCATTACATTTGGTTTGATCGATGTCGCCGCAAACATAAAGAAAGTAATTAATAAGAAACCTAAATCAACCAAAGGAGCCATATCGACTTTCGTCGAATTCTTTTTGGAACGGACTTTCTTTCCGCCACCGTCATCGTGACTTTCTATTTGTGCCATTTTCTAATTTCTTAATAATTATTCTTGAGATGTAATTAACTGGAACTTATTCATATTTTTCATTTGCAATTGTTGAATCAAATTCTTGAATTGAATATATTCAGATTTTTGATCCCCTTTAATTGCCAAGAAAATATCTGGGTTCACTTCTTTTGCTTCAAATACCCAATCAATTAATTCTTGATTTTTGTTCGGTATCGTATCTAATGGAATACCTGGATGATATGATTGTTGTTTATCAGTAGACTGATTCAAATAATTTCTCATCTCTTTCATTGGTACACCAAACTCTACTATGCTTTTGAATGCATTCTTTTCAGCATCTGTAAACTTTACTCCGTACTTATCACCCATTCTTTCTAATGTAGGAATACGATCTTTTTCTTCTAATCCGAATAAGAACTTACCTTCACCATCAATTTTAATGATCATCATGTTTTCAGCAGCCATTTTTTGGTTCGAAACAGATGTTGGTGTTACGACAGGAACAACTTCAGGTTCTCTAAAGTTAGATGTCAAAATAAAGAAAGTTAACAAAAGCCAAGCCATGTCAGACATAGCTGTTAAGTCCATCGAAGGACCTCTTCTTTTTGGTTTTACTCTTGCCATTTTCTCTGTATTATTAATTAATATTCTAAATTGTTTGTTGTTTGATTTTGTCCTTATACTATCCTTCTAAGGCTTCGTCAATTGAATATTAATTGTGAGCAGAGAAAGATTGTTGGATACTCATTCCTACTTCGTCAATTTTGAATGTTAAATCATCAATTTTAGAAGTTAAGAAAGCATACATAATAATAGCGAATGCAGAAGCACCAATACCCATACCTGTATTAATTAAGGCTTCGGCAATACCTACTGATAATTGAGCTGCATCTGGAGATCCTCCTCCTTCACCTAATGCGAAGAATGCTTTAATCATACCGATTACTGTACCCATTAAGGCAATTAACGTACCTACAGAAGCAATTGTAGAGATAATAGTCATGTTTTTCTCTAATGTTGGCATTTCTAATGTAGTCGCTTCTTCTAACGTTTTACCTAATTGAGCTAATTTTTGCTCTTTGTTTAACGTTGTGTCGTTTTCTAAAGCTTTGTAAGTTGTTAAACCTTCTTTAACTACGTTACCTACAGCTCCTTTTTGTTTGTCACATAATTCGATTGCTTTGTTAACTTCATTTTTGTTTAATAAAGCACGAATGTCATTTACAAACTTCTCAGCAGATCCAGTTCCTTTTGCTTTGTTTAAAGCGATAACACGGTCAATAGAGAAAACGATTACCATAAAGAAGAAAGACATTAAGAATGGAATAATCACCCCTCCTTTATGAATAATTCCTAAAAAGTTCAAAGGATTACCTTTTTCTACATCACCTCCTTCGAAATTACCTTCTGCTCCAAATACAAACTTGAAAATCCCCATTGCGATTGCAATTAAAATGATCATAGTAATCACAGGGTTAAGACCTCCCTTTTTAGTTTTAGCTGGTACTGTTACATTCTTTTCCATTTACTAATTCTTTTAAATATTATGATTTTTATTAATGTGGGTGTAAATTAAGTGAAAATTTTTTAATTCTTCTAAATTTTTTACGTTGTTATCATATTAAATTTTCAATCTACTTGAAATCAATAGAATTTTTTACTGATTTGACAATTAAAAAATAATCAAAACAATATATCTAATATTAAACAATGTATAATTTTATTAAAATCAGCCTTTCCACAAAAAATAACCTATCGCAAATTTATTCAATAATTATACATATTTATATTTTTTTTTAAGAATTAAATTATTATTTTGACTTTTGCACTTCAATAATTATAAATGCTATGAAAGTTTGTATTGCCGAAAAACCTAGTGTTGCTAAAGATATCGCAAAAGTAATTGGTGCGAATCAAAAGCACGATGGATACTATGAAGGAAATGGATTTCAGGTCACTTGGACTTTCGGACACTTGTGTACATTAAAAGAACCGCAAGATTATACACCCGAGTGGAAAAGCTGGGATCTTAATTATTTGCCAATGATTCCGCAAAGTTTCGGAATTAAATTAATTGCAGATAAAGGTGTCTCGAAACAATTTCATATCATCGAAAAATTAGTTACGAACGATCAAGTCGACGAGATAATAAACTGTGGCGATGCTGGACAGGAAGGTGAATTGATACAACGTTGGGTTTTACTTAAAGCGCGTGCTAAAGCGCCAATGAAGCGTTTATGGATTTCTTCGTTGACAGAAGAAGCGATTAAAGAAGGTTTTGATAATTTGAAAGATGGAGAAAAATATTTCAATCTTTTTTCTGCTGGACAAGCGCGTGCGATTGGCGATTGGTTATTAGGAATGAACGCTACACGATTATTTACCAAAAAATTTGCGCCGCCAAAAACGGTTCTTTCTATTGGTCGTGTCCAAACACCTACATTAGCAATGATTGTTCAGCGTCAAAAAGAAATCAATGCGTTTATTATTGAGGAATATTGGGAATTGAAAACGATTTTCAAAGAAGTAGAGTTTAATGCGACAATACCTCGTTTAAAATCTGAAGAAAAAGCCAAACAAGGTTTAGATTTTATAAAAGATCGAGAGTTTGAAATCATTGATTTCGAAGTAAAAGAGGGGCGTGAAAAAAATCCTCGCCTATTCGATTTAACTGCTTTACAAGTAGAAGCGAATAAAAAATATGCGTTTTCGGCAGAAAATACCTTAAAATATATACAAAGTCTTTACGAGAAAAAATTTGTGACCTATCCTCGTGTTGATACCACTTATCTATCGGAAGATATTCATCCTAAAGTTCCTGGAATTTTAAATAAATTAACCGCTTATCAAAATTTGATTGCCCCTTTGATGGCACAACCAATTCCGATGTCGAAAGCAGTTTTTGATAATACAAAAGTAACCGATCACCACGCTATTATTCCTACAGAAATCTTTCCACAAGGTTTATCGAACGAAGAAAAACGTATCTATGATTTGGTTGCACGACGTTTTATTGCTGTTTTTTATCCAGAGTGTAAAGTTGCCAACACAACTGTCGAAGGAAAAGTTGAAAATAATGGAAAAGACGGTCAACTTTCTGCTATAAATTTTAAAGCAACGGGAAAACAAATTCTCGAAATGGGTTGGCGCGAAGTCTATGCAAAAGATAAAAAGGAAGACGAAAAAGATGAGGAAAAAATAATGCCGATTTTTGAGATTGGTGAAAAAGGTCCTCACGAACCATTTATTCACAAAGGAAAAACAACTCCACCAAAACATTATACAGAAGCAACTTTATTGCGAGGAATGGAAACTGCTGGACGACAAGTGGATGATGAAGAAATGCGCGAATTGATGAAAGAAAATGGAATTGGTCGACCTTCTACGCGTGCAAATATTATCGAAACCTTGTTTCGTAGAAAATACATAGAAAAGAAAAAACGTAATATTATCGCCACACAAACTGGTATTGATTTGATTGATACCATTCAAAATGAATTATTAAAATCTCCTGAATTGACAGGTGTTTGGGAACGAAAACTTCGTTTGATTGAAAAAGGTGAATACGAATTAGAACAATTCAAACAAGAATTGATCGAAATGGTTTCGAAACTAACATTTGATGTAAAAAATAGTTATTTCAGACCGATTGCTTCGCATCAAAATTCAGTTCAAACAGAGGAAAAACCTAAAAAGGAACGTAAACCAAAAGAAGAAATTAATTTGGAAGACGCTACTTGCCCAAAATGTAAAACACATAAACTAGTAAAAGGAAAAGCAGCTTATGGTTGTGCAAACTTTGCAGCATGTGGATTCAAAATTCCATTTGAGTTTATGAGTAAAAAATTAACCGATAAACAAATTTTGGATTTGTTAACCAAACAAAAAACTGGCAAAATGGCTGGTTTAATCAATCCTGAAAATGGAGAAAAAGTTACTGGTAAAGCTATTTTGGGAATGAATTTCGATTTAGAATTTGAAGAAATGTAAAAATAAAGTGAGTTTCGAAATTCGAAACTCGCTAATTATATTTCTCCAACGTTTCTTTTAAAATTGTTTTGACTTTTTCTTTCAATTTTTTAGGTTCGATAATTGTAACTGAACGACTCATAGAAAGAATTTCGCTGATAAAATCTTCGGTCAAAAATAATTCTAATCCAATTAAAACTTCATCGTTTTTAGTTTCTAAAATTTGTTGAGATTCATGCAAAGGCAAAGATTCTAAATACGCTGCTTGTTTTTTGGTCACAGAAAGCACTATTTTTTCTGGTTTTTCTGAACTTGGAACAATAATCCCGAACGAATATTTGTACTTATCATTGTAATTAAACTCGATATTATCGTCAATTTTATCTCTAAAAATCGAAACTCTATTCATTCGTTCCAAACCAAAATTTTTGACAATTCCTTTATCATCCGCAATCAAATACCATCGGTTATTGTGCTCTCTAATTGCAATTGGAGAAACTTTACGAATCGTTTCTTTTTCCTCTCCAAATTTTTGATAATGAAATTCAATTTTCTTTTTTCCTTGAATTGCTTGTACAATATCTGGTAAAAATTCGGCGCGTTTTGGCTTTCTTTTTTCCAAATACACAATAGATTCGAGCGAATTTGTCAATTTCAAAGCAGAAAAACTATTAATTTCTTCTAAAGTTTTCAGAAATAAATCAGAGCTATAATCGTCTTGAATAATATAATATCCACGCTGACTGCGACTATACATTATATCAATTCCCAATATATTTCTGATTTCTTGAATATCGCGCTGTAATGTACGTTTAGAGAAATTAAACTCTAATGTATCATCATTAAGTTGAAGCATTTCAAATTCTCGTTCCAAAAAACGCTCTAAATCTTCATAAGAACAATATTTTTGTTGTGATAATTTACGAACAATATTGAAATAACGCGCGATATAACCTTGTTTTGACATTGAATTGGAAGTGTTTGAGCAAACTTAAGTTATCTGTAATTAAAAACAAAAAAAAGTAACATTTCATTACAAAATGTTACTTTTTCTTCATTAATAAAAATGAAATATTCGAAAAAACGGATTCTATTTTTTAGATTTTTTTACTTTTGTTTTTGCATCTTTCGTAGCTGCTTTTACATCTTGTACCGCCGCTTCTATTGTTGTTGTAGCTGAGTCTACCGTAGCTGCCGCTGAATCTACTACTACTTCTGATGTTATTTCAACTGGAGTTGTGCTATCTTCAACTTTCGCTGTTTCGATGAAATTAGAAAGTTTATCAACAATTTCTGCGTTAGAAGTTGGTTCATTCTTCACTTTTACGCTTAAGAAAATTGATGGTGCAGCATTATCTTGAATATAATTTGATTCGTTTTGATAAACTCCGTCATTTTTAACAGCTGTTGAATTTAAGTTTTCTGTTAACTCTTTTGCTACTTTAACTGTTTCGTTAAATGCAACATTTTGTTTAAAAACAACTGCGGCAACTTTATTTGTATTATCATCAGTTTTTTCAAAATTTAATGTCATGATTAACTCAGGTTTTAAACTATCGATGATTGATCTTTTCTCTTCATCTTTTAATCCTTTCGTTAAATCTTTCCATAAAAGAACCTGAACATTTTCTTTATTCAAAGATTCTAACTTTGTTTTAAATTCTGATGCGATATTTGTTCCTGATTCTACAGCGATATTATCTACAATATCTAAAATGACAACTTTAGGTGCATCTTCTACAACTTTATTTGTAATTTCTGTTGTAGGAACTTTTATTTCATTTTTTGTAGTAAAAGAGAAAGAAACTAACCCTATTGCTACGACTCCTAATACTTGCGTCAATTTTTTCATAATAAATGTGTTTTGTTTAAAAATGATACTTTTTAAATAGTTAGTACATTTTAGAACTTTGCAGACACTGTTCCGAAAACTCTTAATTAATCCTAATAAATGTTATAGTTTTCTTAATTGACTGATTTTATAAGGGATTCAGAGGAGTTAAATTTATCATTTTTCAAAATTTAGAAAATATAAAACATAAAAAAAGCTCAACTAAGTTGAGCTTTTATATTATTTACATGCAGCAATTATCTGCACAAAATCATCATATTTTAATGAAGCACCACCAACAAGACCACCGTCGATATCTGGTTGAGCAAAAATTTCGTTCGCATTCTGTGCATTTACACTTCCTCCGTACAAAATACTTGTATCATTCGCGACTTCTACGCCAAATTCATCCTTCAAAACTTTACGAATAAATGCATGAATTTCTTGCGCTTGCTCTGGTGTAGCTGTTTTTCCTGTTCCAATTGCCCAAACTGGTTCGTAAGCAATAATCAAACGAGAAAGATCTTCTGGTTTTTGTGCAACTAAAGCATCCATTAATTGAGTTTTTACAACCTCAAAGTGTTTATCAGCTTCACGTTCTTCTAATTTTTCTCCAACACAAAGAATTGGATTAATTTGATATTTAAAAGCTTGTTTCAATTTTTCAGCAATCACAATATCCGTTTCTCCTTGGTATTCTCTACGCTCAGAATGTCCAATTATAGCGAAATCTAATCCGATACTATCCAATTGTTCTGCAGAAATATCTCCTGTATAGGCTCCTTTCTCGTGAGCAGAAATATCTTGCGAAGAAATCTTAACATATTGTTCATCTACAGCTTCTAACAATGTTTGTAAATAAATAGAAGAAGGCGCAATAATAACTTGTGCAATTGGATGATTATCTGCCACCCAAGCATTAAGGTTTGTTGCTAAATGAATCGCTTCTTCATAATTTAAGTTCATTTTCCAGTTTCCTGCTACTATTCTATCACGCATAAAAAAGTGTATTTTATTTGATTTTGGTTTTAATATTTACTGCAAGATAATTATTTATCGTGAAATTATTACTGATTTATTTTATGCGAACGCGAGGATCTAAAATTCCGTAAAGAATATCGACCAAAATATTAATCACAATAAACATCACAGCAATCACTAAGACAGCTCCCATCACAATTGGTAAATCTAATGTATTCAATGCATTTACGATTTCTTTTCCTAAACCATTCCAACCAAAAACAAATTCCACAAAAACCGATCCTGCCAACATCGACGCAAACCAACCTGAAATTGCTGTAATTACAGGATTTAAAGCATTTCGTAATGCATGTTTTGTAATCACCGTTTTTCTAGAAAGTCCTTTTGCAAAAGCTGTTCGGATATAATCTTGGTTCAAAACTTCTAACAACGAATTTCGTGTTAATTGCGTAAAAACCGCTAACGGACGCGAACCTAATGTAATTGCTGGAAGAATTAAATTTTTCAACATCAAATGTTTTCCTTCTCCCAAATCATCCACTTCATATAGACTTCCAATCATATTCAGCCCTGTAATATCATGCATTAAAAAAGCAAAAATATAGGCAATGATAATTGCCGAAAAGAAAGACGGAATACTCATACCAAAGCTTGTTACGACCAACAAAACTCTGTCAATCCATGTATCTTTCATCAAAGCAGAAACAATTCCCAACACAACACCAATTATCGTTGCAATAATAATGGCTGCAATTGCCAAAACCATTGTATTTGGTAAAGTTTCTCCAATAATTGTACTGACGCTTTTTCCTTGTTTTTGAAAAGATTCACGCAAATAAGGCGTTTTCAAAACCATTTCATTTGTTCCGAAATCTATCAATTTTGTGTAATTGTATTTATCAGAACTTAATGAAGTATATGTTGTATTGTTTTCGTCAATATTATGAAAAGAAATCGGTGACAAATCATTAATATAAAACGCATATTGTTTCCATAAAGGTTGATCTAAACCTAAGTTTTTTCGAATTTGAGCCAATTGCTCTGGATCTTCTTTTTGATCAAGCATCATACGCGCAGGGTCTCCAGGAAGTACCGAAAACAATAGAAAAACTACACTTACTACACCAAAAAGTGTCAAAAATCCGTAGAAAATTTTATTTAAAATATAATTAATCACTTGTTAAAATAAATCTTCTAATTGATTAAGCGAAGGAAAATCATTGTCATGATATTTCGCTTTCACCGTTCCTTTTTCTAAAATCATCACACCTGGATTAGAGCGAATAATTGTTTTCATTGTTGTTTGATCCATAAAACAATTTTCAAGTTCCAAACCTTTAATCGGATTATTTGAAACCGAAACAACTCTATATCCTTTATATTTAGAAGCTTCTTTTCCTAAAATATTCAATTTTTCAATTTGCTTCTCATTTACCTTTTCAACAAAAGGAACAACAAAAACAATCGCTTTCGGAGCATTTAGAATCTCAGAAGTTTTATCAATGCCATTACAATCAAAACTAAAATCATGAATTGGAGGTTCGTACCCTTTTTTCTCGACAATAGTTCGTGTTTTATCCGCTTCAATTACCCAAGGCGTTCCGTGTTTGTACCATTTGTCATCAGCAATATATTGCGCATCATCAATTTCGACTACTTTACCATCAACACTGTTTTTCATCGTGTAAATCGTTTTATACGTTGTTGGTTTCAAACCTAACTCTTGCGGAGATTTCATTCCTTCAATCAAATTTTTGCCAACTGCATAAGATCTAAAATCGATAATTGGTAAATGATTAATTCCGATATAAGCAATAATTGCAGAACCTAAAATTGTTATAAAATTGATTACGTAATTCGCTTTTTCGACAAATAATGGTTTGATATATTTTTGACCAATCACTAAAATAATGATCAACACCAAAAGCACAACATCTTTGTAAAATGATGTCCAAGGTTCTAACTTTAGTGCATCACCAAAACATCCACAATCGGTTACTTTGTTGAAATAAGCTGAATAAAATGTCAAAAATGTAAAGAAAATAATCGTTAACAATAAAGCTATTGTTGTAAATCTTTTCCAAACGCCAAGCAATAATAAAACGCCTAAAACTATTTCAAAAAGTGAAAAGAAAGTTGCCAAAGGCAAACTCAAACCTTCTAAAAATGGAATGTTAAGAACTGTTGGCGAAAAATATTCTTCTAATTTGAAACTTAACCCAATTGGATCTACATTTTTTACAAATCCAGAAATTATAAAAATAACTCCAACTATAATTCGGGCAAATTGAACTAAATACCTCATGAAGCTTTCTTTTCGTTAATTAAAATCATTGCGAAAATCGAATAATTAATCATATCCAAATAATTTGCATCTAAACCTTCAGACACAATTGTTTTTCCTTTATTATCTTCGATACTTTTTGTGCGCAAAACTTTCTGATAAATTAAATCTGTGATCGAACTTACACGCATATCTCTCCAAGCTTCACCGTAATCATGATTTTTTTTCATCATCAAATCGTGCGCAATTGTTGCATATTTATCATAAAATTCGATAGCTTGTTCGTCTGTCAAATCTGGCTGATCTGCAAAACCAAGTTCCAACTGAATCAATGCCATAATCGAATAATTAACGATTGCCACAAATTCTCCTTCTTCGTCTTCATCAACCAAACGCTCCGCTGCTTCTTGCAACGTACGAATACGGTTTACCTTGATAAAAATTTGATCTGTTAAAGACGGCAAACGCAGTACACGCCAAGCTGGACCGTAATCTTGTAATTTTTTTGTATATAAATCTCGACAAACAGAGATGATTTCTTTAAATTGAATTGAGGTATTTTTCATAATTTCGTTTCGATTTCAAAAATAATTGAAATTGCTTAAAGAACTTCTAAGATATGACAATTAATTGTAATGGTCGTTTGATTGATTTGAACGAGCCTAAAATTATGGGAATTTTGAATACAACGCCAAACTCTTTTTACGATGGTGGCAGTAATCAATCGATGAATTTGATTTTAGAAAAAGTTGAAAAACACTTGTCCGAAGGTGCCGATATGATTGATGTTGGTGGTTATTCGACAAAACCTGGAGCAGAAAATATTTCGGAGCAGGAAGAAATTGATAGAACTGCACCAATTATCGAAAAAATTATTGAAGAATATCCAGAATTGATTATTTCGATTGATACTTTTCGAGGAAATGTTGCACGTGAAGCTGTAAAAGTTGGTGCTTCTATTATAAATGATGTTTCGGGTTGGGAGTTAGACGAAAATATGTTTGATGCAATCAAAGAACTTCGAGTTCCATACATTTTAATGCATATGAAAGGAACGCCAAAAACAATGCAAAATAATCCTGCATATGCAGATATTACGCTGGAAGTAAACGAATATTTTTCCAAAAAAATTGCGCAATTAAAAGCTGCAAAAGTGAATGATATTATTTTAGATCCTGGTTTTGGTTTTGCAAAAACATTGGATCATAATTATGAATTATTCAATAAAATGGAAGCTTTAGGTTTTGAAGGTTTTCCTTTGCTGATCGGAATTTCGAGAAAATCGATGATTTATAATTTATTCGAAACAACTCCGCAAGAAGCTTTAAACGGAACTTCTGTCCTGAATATGGTTGCGTTACAAAAAGGTGCAAAAATTTTGCGTGTGCACGATGTAAGAGAAGCAAAAGAAACCTTACAAATTTTCCAAAAATTGAATCAAAAATAAATAAGAAAGCCACTAAAAAGTGGCTTTTATTTTTAATCAATGATTTTACTATTTGGAAAGAAAACTTTGAACGTATCAACAATATTGATATCCGAAGTCAAAATTTGCCAATGTGAATCTTTCACAAATTCAAACACAACTTCGTTGTCGTATAAATTTTCATCCTCAATATTTACATGCAAATTATTTTCTTTTCTATCTCCAATAATCAACGCCTCCGTTACATGTTCCATTTTATAACACAAACTTTCTAACTGATCATATTCCACAAAAATTCCGTCTTGTTGATCAATCACTTCTTGCAATTCGAAAACCGAATATTCGTCCGTTTCACTTTCACCATCAACCCAAAGAATTTTCCAAAAATAATCCTGTATATCTTTTATTGGAGCAATCACCTCTTCCATTCGTTGAATTTGGTTTTCGTCTTCTCCGTAAATTTCTATTTTATAAGTTTCCATATCTATTACAAAATTAAAAAAGTAACTTCAAACGGAAGTTACTTTTTTACAATTTTATACTTTTTCTAACTCATGTTTCACACGTTTTTCAGATTTGATATCCATAACCTGAATCGATTCTTTGCTAAAAATCTTGAACGAATGTTCATGTTTTTCTAAGAGAAAATCATAAGGTCCTTTTGGTGCAATTAATTTCACTAAAACTGGCGCAGTTTCTAACGAGATAAACACAAGAGCTATAAAAATAGCTGCAGTCCCTAAAATTGGATTATTAACTGACAATTCGTCTAAAGCCTGCATACGTGCAGCAAAACCATTGTAATTCTCTTCGGTTGGTTTAGCCGCATCAATTTCTTTTTCTTTTGCAACATTCAATCGATCTAATTCTTTATTAATTTCAGCTAAACGAGGCGCAGATTGTTGAATATAAGTTTCGATTTCGGCAGCTTTTTGTTTTTTCAATTCTGCTTTTCGTTTCGCATTTGGTCCATAACCTTCGCGTCCAGTTGTTGTTTCAGTTTGTGTACCAACAACTTCTTTTTCCAACTCGGTAGAAGCTGAATTATACTCATTTCTTAATTTATCAATTTCTGCATAAATTTCTTTTCGTTCATTCGAAAAAGGCGTTCCCAATTCAGCATAACGCGCATCAATTCCTTTTTGTAATTCCGTTTTATTTCGATTGACAATAATATTTAATTGCTTGTTAATTTCTTTCTCGAAAATTTTTAATTCTAACGGTTTCGAAATCACAATACCTAATAAAATTGCAACCAAAATACGTGGCAAAGCAATAAAAAACTGACGAAAAAATCCACCTGACTTTTTCATTGATGTGACAATATATCGGTCAAGATTAAAAATCATTAATCCCCACAACAAACCAAAACCTGTTGCTGCATATATATTATCAAAAACAGTATTCAGCGCATATCCAGCAGACAAAGCCGCCAAAATTCCTGTAAATAATATGACACCTCCAATACCAACATGTTTGTTGATATCTGTTGGTGTTTTTTTCAAGAGTTCAAGACTACTCCCTGAACAGATGATTAAAAATTTCTGTAGTCCATTCATTTTGCAAATATAGTACTTTGTATAACATATTATTAAATATCGTGCCAAAAAAAGCTGACAATCAAATTGTCAGCTTATATTTTCAAAAAATTTACTTAAACAAAATTAAGCTTGTTTTTCGATTTTAATTCTCCATCCATAAGGATCTTCTGCTAATCCGTATTGAATATCTTTTAATTTCTTTTTCAATTGTAATGCAAAAGAATCTTCTTCAGCTAAAGTTGGTAATTGAGCACGCTCTTCACCAAATCCAACTGCATCGTATTGTGTAATTACAACAGCAGTTCCACATCCAAATACTTCTTTTAATTCTCCTGATTTGTAAGCATCATACAATTCTTGTACTTCTACAGGACGTACTTCTACTTCATATCCACTATCTTTTGCTAAAGTTAAAACAGAATCACGTGTTACTCCGTTCAAAATACGCTCAGACGTTGGCGCTGTTAAAATTTTATTTCCGATACGTACCATCACATTCATTGTTCCTGCTTCTTCAATGTATTTATGCTCGATAGAATCTGTCCAAATTACTTGATCATAACCATCTTTTTGAGCTTCAGAAGTTGGAAAGAAAGATCCAGCATAGTTTCCTCCACATTTTGCAAAACCAACACCTCCCTGAGCTGAACGACTATAATAATCAGCAATTTTTACTGATAAAGGTTTATCGTAATAATTAGGAGCATAAGCTAATAAAATAGCAAAAATATATTCGTTAGATGCCCTAGCAGAAACTGCTTCTTCTGTTGCGAACATTACTGGACGAATATATAATGACGTTCCGTAATCTTTTGGTACCCATTGACGATCGATATCAATAATAGCTTCTAAACCATCAATAAAAATTTCTTTCGGAATTTGAGGCATATTAAGACGTGCCGCAGATAAATTAAAACGCTCGAAGTTTTTCTCTGGACGGAAAATAAACACTTCTTCGTTATCATTTTTGTAGGCTTTCATTCCTTCAAAAATTGTTTGACCATAATGGAAAGACATCGCTGCTGGAGTCATTGAAATTGGTCCGTAAGGAACAATTTTTGGCTCATCCCATTTACCATCTTTGTAATGCGCGATCAACATGTGATCTGTAAACTCTTTCCCAAAAGTAGTAGAGTTAAAAACTGAATCGTTAAATTTTGATTCAGCAATTTTTTCTATAATCATTTTATGATATATTTTGTTTGTGCTTATCAAAGGTACATTTTATTTGCACTTTTTCATAATAAATATCATAACTTTCGACGATGAAAAGAATTATTCAAGAAACGGAAGATGGATCTAAAACTATCTATATTGAAGATTGGGATGAATCTTATCATTCTAAGCATGGCGCTGTACAAGAGGCTTTTCATGTATTTATAAAAAATGGATTTCATCATTTTACAGAAACAAAAAATCCTATAAAAATTATAGAAATTGGATTAGGTACGGGACTTAATTCTTTCATTACTTTGATGGAAGCTGAAAAACATAAAACTCCAGTGCAATATGTTGGAATTGAAAAATTTCCAGTTTCTGATGAAGAATTTGAATTGGTGAATTATTTCGAAAATGTTTTCAAACTTTATCCGGAATTTGAACATCGAAAAGAAGAGTTTTTAGATTATTATCAACAATTATTTCATTCAAATTGGGAAAATTGGAATAAAATTTCTCCATATTTTGAAGTTAAGAAAGTGGAAGAAGATTTTTTCAATCTGAAAAATATCAACGAAAATAATTTTGATTTAGTTTATTTTGATGCATTTGGTTCTCGTGTTCAACCAGAATTATGGGAAAAAGAATTGTTAGAAATTGTTGATTCTTTAACTAAAAAATCTGCCATTTTTACCACTTATGCAGCGAAAGGAACCATAAAAAGAGGTTTGAAAGATTTGGGCTATATTGTACAAAAACGTCCTGGGCCTCCAGGAAAACGTGAAATGATGGTTGGTTTGAAGGACTTTCCATTTGATAAATAATCTCCTTTATCATTAATTATAAAAATCGTAAATTTGCGCTGGAAAACAATTTGATGTTTTCTACATTTTTTTATGACAAATTATATCGAATATAAATTTAAAGTTGCGGAAGTAGAGCCTTTTAATGAAATTATTATTGCAATGATTTCTGAACTACCCTTTGAAAGTTTTGTTGAAAACGAAGAAGGTTTTGATGCTTACATGCCAAAAACTGACGAAAATATTGACCAAGTAAAAGAAGTGATTGATTCTATCGAGAATATTGATTTTTCTTATACGCGTCAAGAAATTGAACAACAAAATTGGAATGCAACTTGGGAAGAAAATTTCAAGCCAATTTTAGTGAATGACCAATGTTTGATTCGTGCAGAATTTCACGAAACAGTTGAAAATATTCCGTACGAAATTATCATTCAACCAAAAATGTCTTTTGGGACTGGACATCACTCTACAACACATTTGATGGTAGAATATATCTTGGAAACTGAATTTACAGGAAAAGATATTTTGGACATGGGCTGTGGAACGTCAATTCTTGCAATTTTAGGAATGAAACGTGGTGCAAATTATGCAGAATGTATCGATATTGACGAGTGGGCTGTGGAAAATTCTATCGAAAATGGAAAACGAAATGGTGTTAGTTTAGATGCGAAAATGGGTGATAATTCACTTTTGGGAAGCAAACAGTTTGACATTATTTTAGCGAATATCAACAAAAATATTTTAATCAGTCAAATTCCTTCTTACATCAATGTTTTGAATGAAAATGGTGATTTATTTTTAAGTGGATTGATGGAGCAAGATTTTGATGATATCTTAGCTTTTTGTACAGAAAATGGTTTGAAATTTGTATCTAAAAAACAACGAAATGAGTGGATTGCGCTACATTTCAAAAAATAAAATGATATGACAAAATACGCAACGCAACCCATGTGGGAAACGGAAAAAGATTCGGCTGTTGATGTATTGGAACAGGAATCACACAAATATCAAATTATTGTTTACAATGATGATGTGAATACTTTTGATTGGGTAATCGAATCGTTGATTGATGTTTGTGAACACACGCCAGAGCAAGCGGAACAATGTTCTATTTTGATTCACTACAAAGGTAAATGCGAAGTCTTGACGGGTGAATTAGAAGATTTAAAACCTCGATGCACAGAATTATTGAACCGAGGTTTAAGTGCAGAAATTATTTAGAATTTCTTAATAATCATATAAAGCAAAATCAGAATCGTCTAATGTTACATTGGACGATTTTTTGTTTTGATCACTCACTATATACGAATCATAGATCTTCTCGTAAACATGATTTTCTGTTTTTGTATCCACAACTTCTGTAGATTTTTCTGTAGAATTAATCACAAAAGGAGTTACAACCAATGCTAATAGCAATATACAAGCAGCAGCCCACCAAATATTGAAATGTACAACTTTTGTTTCTTTTTTATCAATAGTTTTCGATAAAATTGACTGTTCTAAATCGTCAAAATAATTAGTAGGGGTTGTATAATTTTCCTTTTGTTTTAAGCTTTTAAAATAAATTTCATCTTCTAAATTCTTAAAATAATTCTCTGGAACCTTAAAATTATTTTTTAATCCATTTTCTTTCATATCATTCATAAGACAAAAAAAAGTTAAAAAGGTTTAATCTTCATCCTCTAAAAATTCTTTAATTTTTGTAACTGCATGATGATAAGACGCCTTTAGCGCACCAACAGATGTTCCTGAAATTTCAGAAATTTGTTCATATTTCATTTCATCATAATATTTCATCATAAATACTACGCGCTGCTTTTCTGGCAAACTTGCAATCGCTTTTTGTAGTTTCAACTCAATTTCATCACCTGTAAAATACTCATCCGTAGATAAATCATCTGCAATATTCATCGAATAATCTTCAAACGAAACATTTTGTTCTTTAGCATTTTTATGAATAAAATTGATGGTTTCGTTATAAGTAATCCTAAAAATCCATGTCGATAATTTTGATTCATTTTTGAATGAATTCAAATTTTGATAGATTTTTATAAAAACATTTTGAGCAATATCATCTGCGTCTTCATGAATCAAAACCATACGACGAATTTGCCAATAAACTCTCTGATGATAATCTTTTACAAGAAGTTTAAAAGCCTGTTCCCAATCCTTATCTAAAATGTGATCTAATATTTTCTGATCCAATTAAGTAATATTAAGCTGTAAAGCTATTAAATTTCAAATGATAAACTTCTAATAATTTTGAACATAGTTTATATTTTATATTTTTTTTATGAAATCAAATCCATATTCCACATATACTTAAGTATGAACCTATCAATAAAAGTATATTTCTATTGAAAAATTTATTTGGGCATTCACTCGCTCTATTCCTCGTATTTATACAATCTCCCTCAATTATCTCTTAATAATTCAATAACAAGAAATGTAAATCGCTCGGTCGGGCTATCCGTTGCAATCTTTTGTAGAATAAAATTCTATTACAAGTAAGAAAATCCAATTTCTACAAAAGGATTTAGACTACTCTCCCTAACGCTGGTTGTAAGTTCTGAGTTAGTTGCAAAAAGGAAGCTTCCTTTTTATCAAGAAGAAGCTTCTAGTTGACTAATTAGAAGCTCTTGTTGGATGAAAGCAAGCTTCTTGTTTTATAAAACATAGTCTGGAGATGTGGTAGCTTACATTTTACTTTGTACATTTTACAAAAAAGTATACCCACAAAAAAAGCCTCAAGTTGTT
>NZ_DJDM01000008.1:0-39171 GCF_002431085.1 Empedobacter sp. UBA5924 | reverse complement strand
GAACTTTCGTTAGGATATCCAGTGAAATACCAATGAACATATTAACTATTTTGAATAACAAACTCTACAGTTCTTTCAACAAAGATTACCAAGAATATTGGAAAGGTGAAGCTTCGTTAAAAAACTTCAAACGAGATATGGCATTTCCTTTTGGACTAGATGGTATAAGTGGATTATCTTATTGTCCTAATAAAAAAGCTTTTTGCTTTAGGTTATTTCAACTTCCATTCAAAACCTATTTGGGAAAAGATTTTACGGGCAACAAAAAACTATTGGAACAAGTGGTAAGTGGTGAGATTAAACTTTGCACGTCGCAAATAAAAATCGAAAAAGGAAAAATATTTTGGTTAGCTGTTGTTGAGATCGAAAAAGAAAACCATCAATTACAACCCGAAATTATTGCTGAAGCTTCCTTATCGTTGGAATATCCGTTGGTTGTAAAAGTAGGAAAATCTCGGCTTACAATAGGAACCAAAGAAGAGTTTCTATACCGAAGGTTAGCGATACAAGCGTCCCGTAAACGAATACAGGCTGGGGCAACTTATGCAAAATCGGGCAAAGGAAGAACGAGGAAACTAAAAGCCTTAGATAAAATGAGTCAAGTAGAACGTAATTATGTGCATCATCGACTACATGTCTATAGTAAAAAGTTAATTGATTTTTGTGTTAATAATAGAGCAGGAACACTTATTTTAATGGATCAAGAAGAAAAAATAGAGCTGGCCAAAGAAGAAGATTTTGTACTGAGAAATTGGAGTTATTACGAACTGATGACTAAAATAAAATACAAAGCAGAGAAAGCAGGTATTGAGCTTATTACAGCTTAAAAATATATTTTTTGAGGGTGATTGTACACCCGTAAGGTGAGGTTTATCACAAACACTCACTAAATATAAACAACATACATAACGCATGAGCTGATTTTTTTATTTCATCTACAGATACTTGCTAGATACTCCCAACATAAAGGCAGGATAAAGGCAACATAGTGGCAGTAGAATGTATGTAAACGATTTTGTAGCTCAGGTGATCTAGAATAGTTGTTTTTTTATACCTTAAAACATTCGAATGTGAAACGTTAATTCTATATTAAATCGAATTGTCATTTTCCATATTTATTAGGATTATACTACCTATTATTTAGATTTGTGAGGTTAGATATGAGTATTGAGATTTTAGTGTTGTACTATGTAATATTTATAATGTATTAAATAAAATGCATTATGTATTTGTGAGAGGCTGGAATTTTCAAGGCTTCGAAATAGCACAAAATTACTTTTTGAATACAAATATTAAATAAGGTAGGTTACCAAAATAACCTTTGAGAATCACTTTAATTGTAAGAATATATGACCAAAAGTAGTAGTTTTATTAATATATTCTGTATAATAATAAGACGATCTAAACCTCTAAAATAAATATCATTAGATGTGATTCTGAGATACACTCAGAATGACAAAACTCCATATTATGAGAGAATCTGCATTATAAAAACATAATTAGCTAGTATTAACGACATAGATACATAAAATTGATAAAAAACTATGTTTCTATTGTGGTCAGAATATTCATTTTTTATTCGGTATTCTTCTTGATGGGGCACAACAACGATGTAAAATTAACCCTTAGACAAGCAAATTAACTAGAAGTGACGAATAATGAACCTAATTGGTTATCCATTAACCTAAATGGAGGTTGTATGCACTAAAATGCATTTTTTCTGTATCGGTTGTGTATCCTCGCTGTATCGATTCCGTATCCATTGTATATCCATTGCGTATGGTTTGTTCGGTGCTCGTGTATCGAAAGGTTGATTACCATTTAGACAAAAAAAGTAACTATTCAACTAAAAAAGTCAATTCATTACATAAATGAGACGCAACAATTTATTTCTTCAAAATCTTAAAACTATGTTGATTCGAATTTATTTTAACGAAATAAACGCCAGAAGTAAGATGTTCTAAATTTATCTGCGAAACAGCTGTTCGAAACTTCTTTTCATAGACCTGTATTCCTGTTTCGTTATATATAGAAATTGTAGGTTGTTTTAAAATCTGCGAAAAATGAAGGTTTCTCTTTACTGGATTTGAGTACACTTGCAAAGTTGAAATAGTATGATCTGTTGTAGTCAACTTCTCTTGTGCTTGAGAAAAATGTAATAAAGTCGCCAAAGCTCCTTTCGCTACTTCTGTCAAATAATTCAAATCTAAATTAGCTATTATATCTTGAGCAGTATGTGTATAAGGCGTTTCATTTTTTTCGAAAAGTCCAGTTATTGGATAACCAACTGCCTGAAAAGGCATATAATCGGAACTATAAGCATTCGAAATTTCAGTTTTTAGAGTTGTATACAAGGGAAAAATATTCGACATTTGATTAGTCAAATCAGAAGAAGCTGCATTATTTGATGTTGGATTACTTTCATCTTGCTCACAAACAATTGTTGAATTTACTTTATTCGCCACTCCTCCTACCTCATCAATATTCAGAACAGCTTTAATGTTTAAATTCTGAGGAACTGCAATTTGATTGACATATGTCTGACTTCCTATTAAACCGCGTTCTTCTCCTGTAAAATGAATAAACTTGATCGAATAATCAGTATCGATATCTTTAATTAATCGAGCAATTTCTAATAAAGTAACCGTTCCCGATCCATTATCATTCGCTCCAGGTCCATTTAATGTATCATAATGACCATCGATGATAATAAATTTATCAGGATATTTTTTTCCAATTTTAGTTATGATTAAATTATTTCCAACATTTCCAAAAACATTTACAGATTGCTGCTCTATGTTTGAATAGCCATATGCAATATAATAAGATTTCAACCAATCAAAAGCATTATTATGCGCAGAAGAACCGACAGTTTTGATTCCGAAATCTTGAAACTTTTGTAGCTTATGATGAACAGAATCATATTTAACTTGATCTACTATCGATTGATAGAATGGATTTAACTCTTGTGCAGCCGCATTAATAGAAAAAACAAATAATGGTAGAAATATATACTTCATATTCTCTAAATTAATTAATCAACAGTAAAACGTAAAAGATTAAAAATTATTCAAAATAGTTTTTAATTCTTCGATACTTTCTGTTGCATTTTTCTTGATATGCGTAATAGATGAATTGGTATAAGTATCTGATGGATCGATATAGATAATTGGGACATTTGTTTTTGCATAATCTTTGAGCGAAGCAGCTGGATACACTTGCATCGATGTTCCAATAATTACCAAAATATCTGCCTTTAAAACCTCATCAATCGCATTTTCTATTTCCGGAACCATTTCGCCAAACCACACAATATGCGGACGAAGTTGATTTCCATCTTCAGCCAAATCTCCAAGTTTGATATCTTTATTCCAATCAATAATTTGATTCTCATCTTTTTCGCTTCGCGCTTTTCTCAATTCGCCATGCAAATGAATTATTTTAGAAGAACCTGCTCTTTCATGCAAATCGTCTACATTTTGAGTGATAATTACAACTTCAAAATCATTTTCTAACTCTTTCAAGAAATGATGCGCAGTATTGGGTTCAACATCGAATAATTGTTTTCGACGTTGATTATAGAATTCTTGAACCAATTTTGGGTTTCTTTGATAACCTTCAATCGAAGCGACTTCCATAATATCATGATTTTCCCACAAACCATTGGCATCTCGAAAAGTTGAAATTCCACTTTCAGCACTAATTCCAGCTCCCGTTAAAACAATTAGCTTCTTTTTCATTTCGAATGTATTAATTGAAGTAAATATAACTTTATAAAACAACAAAACTCCATTTCTATAAAGGGAGTTTTGTTGTTTTATTTTATTTTTTTTAATTCATCTAATTTGACTAGACACATAATACTAAATGTTGCAAACATGGTCAACGTAAGAATTGCTGCATTAATTATCATAAGCTTTGTTTTTGGGTTATTAATTTGAATTAAAGTTACTTCAAATCATTTCTTTCGAAAAGTATTTCATTAAGAAATATCGACTTAACTCTCTTATTTTTAATGAATAAACTTTAACCTCAAGGCATAAAAAAACCTCAATTGGGAACAACTGAGGCCTTTCTCTACTAAAACTTAAGTACCATGAAAACTCAACTAACTTATATAAAGACTAGTACTTACTCTAGAATCATCAAATGATATACCAAATTATATTTCAACATATTAAAAATAAAAAAGCAGTCAATAAATTGACTGCTTTAAATAATTTGTATTTAAAATATACTTAGAAAGTGTATTTATTTTCTTTGATTAACAAATCTGCAATTTCAGTTTTTAAGTTAACTACGTTTGGATATTCGTTGTAACGTGTAAATCTTCTTAAACCAGATAACATCATGCGTTGCTCATCTCCTTCTGTGAAAGAAACGATACCGCGAGTAGCTTCTGTTTTAATAATTTCTACCGATTTGAATAATTGTAATTGAACTAATTTTTCTGCATTCTTCGCCGCATCAGCACCTTTTACATTTGCAATTTTTTCTGCACGTAACATCGCCGATTCAACCATATAAATTTCTTGCATAATACGAGAAGCAGCAATAATCAACTGTTGGTGTTGCTCTAATTCTGCACCAAACTTTTGCAAAGCAGAACCCGCAACCATAAAGAACGATTTCTTAAGATTTGCAATGATTTCTTTTTCTTGCGCAAATAATTCTGAATAATCTGGAACATCAAACGATGGAATAGACATTAATTCATTTGCAACATTCATTGCAGGAGACATTAAATCTAATTTTCCTTTGAATGCTCGTTTTACTAACATCGAAACACATAATAAGGTATTGATTTCGTTTGTTCCTTCGTAAATTCTAGAAATACGTGCATCTCTCCAAGCTGCTTCCATTGGCATTTCTTTCGAATATCCCATTCCTCCGTAAATCTGAATCCCTTGATCCGCAGAAATTTGAGCAGCATCAGAAATCCAAACTTTTAAGATAGAAGCTTCAATTGCATATTCTTCGATACCTTTTAATTCCGCTTCGTTATGAGGCATTCCTTTTGCAATATTATCTTCGATTGCATCTTGCACATCCTTCGCTGCACGATAAGCACCAGCTTCTGAAGTAAACGCAGAAACAGCCATATCAGCTAATTTCTCTTTAATCGCACCAAATGTATTGATTGATGTATTGAATTGTTTACGTTCTGAAGAATATTGTAACGAATAATCTAAAATACGACGTTGCGCATCTAAACATGCTGCTCCTAATTTGATACGACCAACATTCAAGGCATTCATCGCAATTTTGAATCCTCCGTCTCTTTCTCCTAAAAGATTTTCAACCGGAACACGAACTTCATTAAAGAAAACTTGACGTGTTGATGAAGAAACAATTCCTAATTTATCTTCTTCTTCTCCTAATGAGAATCCAGCACCAGCTTTATCTTTTTCTACAATGAAACCTGTGATATTTTTATCATCATCAATACGTGCAAAAACAATGAATAAATCAGCAAAACCTGCATTTGTAATCCACATTTTTTGACCTGTGATGATATATTCTTTACCATCTTCTGATAAAACAGCTTTTGTTTTTCCTGAATTTGCATCAGAACCTGCTTCCGGCTCTGTTAAACAGTAAGATGCAAACCACTCTCCTGTTGCTAATTTTGGTAAATATTTTTGTTTTTGCTCTTCTGTTCCGTACAATAAAATTGGCATTGTTCCAATTCCAGTATGTGCTCCAAAAGCTGTCGCTAACGAACCTGTTGCTCCTGAAATATAGTCACACACTAACATTGTTGTAACGAATCCCATTCCCATTCCGCCATATTCTTCTGGAACAGAAATCCCTAATAAACCTAATTCACCAATTTTACGCATTAATTCTTCAATCAACGCATAATCTTTTTTCTCAATTTGGTGTTTTTTAGGCACTACTTCTTTATCAATAAACTCTTTTGCAGATTGCAAAATCATTTGTTGTTCTTCTGATAAATCTTCGTAAGTGAAAATATCATTGTAAGAGGCATCTTTAATTAAATATTGACCTCCGATTAATCTATTTGGATTTGTAGACATATTTTTTTGTTGTTTAGATATTAGATTTTAAAATTGAGAAGTTAGATAAATTTGAAATCTATCATCTAACCTCTCAATTCTATATATTATTTTAGATATTCGAAAATTGAAGCTGCTCCTTGTCCTGTACCAACACACATGGTTACCATTCCATATTTCGCTTTACGCGCTTCCATTTCATGTAACAATTGCACGGTTAATTTCGTACCCGAACATCCAAGTGGATGCCCTAAAGCAATTGCACCTCCGTTTACATTGACGATATCAGGATTAAGATTCAACTCGCGCATAATTGCAACTGATTGAGAAGCGAAAGCTTCATTCAATTCGATTAACTGAATATCTTCTAATTTCATTCCTGCTTGTTCTAACGCTTTTGGAATTGCAAACAAAGGTCCCATTCCCATAATACGAGGTGCTAAACCTACCGTAGAATATGCAACTAAGCGTGCAACTGGCTCAAGACCTAATTCTTTCACCATATCTTCTGACATTACCATAACGAAAGCTGCTCCGTCCGACATTTGAGAAGAGTTACCTGCTGTAACTGAACCTCCTTGCGCAAAAACAGGACGTAATTTTGCTAAACCTTCGATAGATGTATCAGCACGTGGTCCTTCGTCCACTTTAAAATCAATTTTCTTTGTTTGAACTTTTTCTTTATCATCTAAGAAACTGTATTCAACATCAATTGGAACGATTTGAGATGCAAATTTTCCTTCAGCATTTGCTTTTAATGCTTTTTGATGCGAATTGAATGCAAATAAATCTTGATCCTCACGAGACACTTTAAATTCTTTTGCTACTTCTTCAGCTGTTAATCCCATTCCCCAATAATAATCTGGATGATCTTTCGCTAAATCTGTTTCTGGAATTGGTTTGTAACCTCCCATCGGAATATACGACATCGATTCTGCACCACCTGCGATGATACATTCTGCCATTCCCGTTCTAATTTTAGCAGCTGCCAACGCAATTGCTTCTGATCCTGATGCACAGTAACGGTTTACTGTAACACCTGGAACTTTGTCTGTGTCTAATCCCATTAATGAGATAAGACGTGCCATATTCAATCCTTGTTCTGCCTCTGGCATTGCACATCCAACGATTAGATCGTCGATACGTGTTGGATCTAAAGTTGGATAATCTTGCATTAAGCGCTTGATTACTGTAGCTGCCATTTCATCTGGACGTGTAAAACGCAATGTTCCTTTTGGCGCTTTTCCTACAGCTGTTCTATATCCTGTAACTATATATGCTTGTTTCATTTTTTTTAAGTATTATTAGATTGTACAATGTAAAATGTATGATGTACAAAGTATTTAATTATAGTTCTGAATTAATTTGACCAACATATTCTGTATATGTTTTAAATCTTTTAATAAATTATCCGAAATCTCTACTTGAATAAATTCTAAATCTCTTGCTAAAATAATTTGACATTCCAATTCGAAAGACGAACCTAAAGCTATATTGAGAAAATTAATAAATTGAGCATTCGAATTTCGACCAGCACCTTCTGCAATATTTGAAGCTATCGATACGCAAGCTCTTCTTGATTGAGAGGTCAAACCATAAATCTCACTTTTAGGATAATTTGAAGTAATCTCATAAAACCTTTTCGTAAAATTCATTGTTTTTTGCCAAACGATTAACTCTTTAAAATCATGCATAAATACTTTTTACATGTTACTTTTTACTTAATACAAATATTAATTACGCAACGGTTTACCTGTTTTTAACATATGCTGAATTCGCTCTAATGTTTTTCTTTCTCCACAAAGAGATAAGAATGTTTCGCGCTCTAAGTCTAACAAGTATTGTTCTGAAACATAAGTTGATTCAGATAAATTACCACCTGTCATTACATATCCTAATTTATTCGCAATTAAACGATCATGATCCGAAGCAAAACGTCCAGCAACCATAGAGTCTGTTCCGACATAGAACATTCCCATCGCTTCTTTTCCTAACACTTCTACTTTACGTTGAATTGGTTGTGTGTAACCTGCTTCTGCCAAAATAATTGCATGTTTCTTCGCTTCTGCAATTTGACGTTCTGCATTTACCACTACAATATCTTGCTCACGAATAATTCCCATATTCTTAGCTTCATAAGCTGAAGTTGCTACTTTCGCAGTTGCGATATTCATGAAATTATCGCGCAAATGATTTACTTTTACATCATCTTTTAAAGCGAATTCAGTTGCACGGCGCGCAAATTCTTTCGAACCTCCACCACCTGGGATTAATCCAACTCCAACCTCAACCAAACCAATGTAAGTTTCGGCAGCAGCTACAATTTTATCCGCATGCATCGACATTTCGCAACCTCCACCAAGCGTCATTCCGTGAGGAGCAACAACAACTGGAATAGATGAATAACGAACACGTATCATCGTATCCTGGAACATTTTGATTGCCATATTCAATTCCCACCAATCTTGTTCTGCAGCCATCATCATAATCATGGCTAAATTAGCACCAACAGAGAAATTATCTCCTTGGTTACCAATTACAACTCCACGATAATCTTTTTCTGCTAACTCGATTCCTTTATTGATTCCTTGTAAAACTCCTCCTCCAAGAGAATTCATTTTAGAACGGAACTCAATATTGATGATTCCATCTCCTAAATCTTGAATAGATGTTTCTTGGTTTGACCAGATTTCATTTGTTTTTCTAATGTTATCTAAAATAATAAATGCATCTTGACCTGGAATTAATTCGAATTGCTTTGATGATTGATTATAGAATAATTTCTTACCATTTTCGATTTTATAAAAAGAATTTGCACCAGTTGCGGCCAATTCTTTCACCCAATCCGAAACCTTGAAACCTTCTGATTCTACTAATTGAATTCCGTTTTGTAACCCAACCAAGTCCCATGTTTCAAATGGACCATATTTCCAAGCGTAACCTGTTTTTAAAGCGTCATCAATTGGATAAAGTACATCTGTAATTTCTGGAACACGTTGAGAAACGTAAGCGAATAATGAAGCAAAATGTTTGCGAATCAATTCTCCAGCCTTACCAGAATCTTTCAATAAAATACCTAATTTATTACGCATAGATCCTGCATTTTTAGCAGTTTCTACAGCTGTAACTTTTGCGCGTTCCATTGGACGATACTCTAACGTATCAAGATTTAAGGCAAAACGATTGGTATTCCCTTCTTTATCAATTTCTTTATAATAGAAGCCTTTTTTTGTTTTATCTCCTAAGAATTTATTTTCGATTAAGAAATCCAAGAATTTTGAATCTTTCAAACCTTGGATCATTTCGTCATTTGGCGCATTTTGCTGTAAACCTTTTGTTACATTATATGCAGTATCCAAACCAACCAAATCACCCAATTTGAATGTTCCCGTTTTCGGGCGACCCAAAATAGAACCTGTCAAAGTATCAACTTCTTCAATCGTTAATCCAATTTCTTGCGCCAATTCCATCACTTTCGCCATCGAGTAAACTCCTACTCTATTCCCGATAAAACCTGGCGTATCTTTACATAAAACTGGTGTTTTACCTAAAAATAAAGATGCATAGTTTTGGAAAAACTCAACAACAGATTTATCTGTTTGAGGAGTTGGGATAATTTCGAATAATTTTAAGTAACGTGGCGGATTGAAGAAATGCGTTCCGCAGAAATGTTTCTGAAAATCATCTGAACGACCTTCAGCCATCAAATGAATTGGAATACCAGAAGTATTAGAAGTGACTAAAGTTCCTGGTTTACGGAAGTTATCTACACGCTCAAAAATAGATTGTTTAATATCCAATCTTTCGATCACAACCTCTATTACCCAATCCGAGTTTTTAATCTTCTCGAAATCATCATCAAAATTCCCTACAGTTATACGAGAAGCAAATGCTTTGTCATAAATTGGTGAAGGATTGCTTTTTAAAGCAGCATCTAAGTGAGTTTGAGCAGTTCTGTTACGAACTACTTTACTCTCTAAAGTAAGTCCTTTCGCTTGCTCTTGTGGTGTAAGCTCGCGAGGAACCATATCTAACATCAAGACTTCGACTCCGATATTTGCAAAATGACATGCAATACCAGAACCCATCACTCCTGATCCTAATACAGTTACGTGTTTAACGTGTCTTCTCATAATTGTTTTTAAATATTTTTTTGTCCGATATTAATTGGTTAATCTTATAAATCACTTCCAAGAAAATTTGCATTTTCTCTGGTTCGATGTGATTATTAATTGATTCATTAAATTGCAAAACAAAATGTTTTGAAATATCTCTCATTCTTAATCCTTCTTCAGTCAAAGTGATCAACACACTTCTCCCATCTTCTGGATTTGGTTTTCGAACGATAAAATTTCTTGCTTCTAAGTTTTTTAATGTTCTCGACAAGCTTGTTGGCTCTATTCCCATCTTTGGTCCTAGCGACGTACTTGGCGTACCTCCTTTCGGATCTATTGATAATAATGTAAAGGCATACACCATTGTAGAATCGTAAGCACCTGCTTGCTCATTATACATTTTCTGAACTGACAACCATGTTGAACGCAATAAATAATCTATCGTTAAATCTTCTCTTAACATATTTTAGTGTATGTCTAACAAATATAATCTTTTTTTATTATGCAAGCATAATAAAGTTTTAAAATTTAATTTTGTTTAACAAATAATGATTCAATTTACTATTTCTCAATGAAATGTAACTTTAAATTATGATTAATAAAATAAATAGTATGATTAAATAATACTTAAATTTATTCCATTAATAAAAAACCGATTGCAGTAGTGTAAAAATACGCTATAATTAGTATCGAAAATAAGTATAATGTTGGTTTTGTATTATAAATAAATAAGATTGTTTAATCTCTTTTCAACGACATACATTCGTAGAAATTTTAAAATACTGCTTATGGAATCAAACCATACGATGAACAAAGTAACTGCGGCAACGCTCTTAATCGCATTTGGAATCATTTATGGTGATATTGGAACAAGTCCTTTATATGTAATGAAAGCGATAATTGGCGAGAATCGCGTGATTGAAGAGAGCATTGTCTACGGAGGCGTATCATGTGTTTTTTGGACTTTGTGTTTTCAGACTTCTATCAAATATGTATGGTTGACACTAAAAGCGGATAATGATGGCGAAGGAGGAATTTTTTCTTTGTATTCATTAATCAAGAAAAAAGGTAAAAACCTAATTATTCCAACCATCATTGGAGCTTCTGCTTTGCTCGCCGATGGAATTATCACCCCCCCCGTTTCCGTCTCTTCTGCTGTTGAAGGACTACGAATGCTAAACGGACTCGAAAATCTACCTACTATACCTATTGTAATCTTCATCCTTTCGATGTTATTTTTCTTCCAACGATTTGGAACAAATAAAGTAGGAAAAATATTTGGACCATTTATGGTTTTATGGTTTACAATGCTTCTAGGCTTAGGAGTTTTACATATCGTACATCATCCAAGTATCATCAAAGCATTAAACCCTTATTACGCGTATAACTTGTTAATGAATTATCCTCACGGATTCTGGATTCTTGGCGCTGTATTCTTGTGTACAACAGGTGCTGAGGCATTATACTCCGATTTAGGACATTGTGGACGAAAAAATATTAGAATTAGTTGGTTGTACGTTAAAATCTGTTTAGTAACAAACTATTTAGGACAAGCAGCTTGGTTAATGCATCAAGACAATCCTATGTTAGATGGTAGAAATCCTTTCTACGAAATGATGCCAGATTGGTTCTTAATTCCTGGAATTTGTATTGCCACAGGTGCAGCTATTATTGCGTCTCAAGCTTTGATTACAGGATCTTTTACATTAATCAATGAAGCTATCAACTTAGGTTTTTGGCCAAGAACATTAATTATTCAACCAAACGAGCACAAAAGCCAAGTTTACATTCCTACAATCAATTTTATGTTATGGGCTGGCTGTGTCTTTATTGTTTTATATTTCCGAGATTCGTCCCATATGGAAGCCGCCTACGGTCTTGCCATAACGGTTACCATGTTAATGACGACTTTCTTGTTATCCTATTATCTTAATTATTATACAAAATTCAACAAAGTATTTATTGTGGCAATTTTGTCGATTTTCGTAGCAATAGAATCTTCATTTTTCGTAGCAAATGTTGTCAAATTTGTTGATGGTGGCTATTTAGCATTATTAATGGGATGGCTGTTCTTTGTAATAATGTATTGTAGTTTTTACGGAAAAATTCTTAATTCACGAAACTTAGAATTCGTAAAAATAAAGCGCTACGCAAATGTATTAACAGAATTGAGCGAAGATAAAACAATCAATAAATACTCGACTTTCTTGTTTTACTTAACGAAATCTACGAATCCAAAAAATATCGAAAAATACAGTATTCAATCTATTTTATCAAAACGCCCAAAACGTGCAGATGTTTATTGGTTTGTAAACATTAACCGAGATAGTGAACCCTATACGTTGAGTTATAAAATATTGCCAATTGTCGATCAAAAAATATATCGAATTACATTTAATGTAGGATTTAGAGTTCAACCAAAAACAGAACAATATATCAAAAAAGTAATCAACGATATGTATGCAAATGGAGAATTAGAATTAAAATACCTGAGTACCTGTTTGAAAAAATACAATCAAGATCCTGACATGAAATTTGTTTTGATTGAGAAATTTCCTTCAATTGAAACCAAATTAAGTATGAAAGAATTTTTCACACTAAAAGTTTATTATTTATTAAAGAAAATAGAATTCAACATTCCGAAATCTTTTGGTCTAGAAAAGAACGACGTTGTTATAGAACACATTCCTCTTTATATGCACAAACATAATATTGACGATTTAAAAAGAATTCAATAAGAAATAGAAATCCTGAAATAATTTTTCAGGATTTTTTTTGTAAATATTTTATAGATTGATAATTATCAAATAATTTTTATAAATTTATATCAATCAACAAAATAAAATATTTATAAAAAATTAAATTATGTTCGAAATTTATCAAGACAAAGCAGGAGAATATCGTTTTCGTTTGAAAGCTAAAAATGGACAAAATATTTTGGCAAGCGAAGGTTATAAACAAAAAGCAAGCTGCGAAAACGGAATTGAATCTGTTCGCAAAAATTCGCAAGATGATTCTAAATACGAATTAAAAGAAGGTGCTTCTGGTAAATGGCATTTCAATTTAAAGGCAACAAATGGACAAGTAATTGGGACAAGCCAATCGTACGAAACTGAATCTGGCGCTAAAAATGGAATTGCTTCTGTAAAAACAAATGCTGCTGATGCAGAAATAAAAGAAGTAGAAGGTTAATTACAAACCGTCATAAAAAGCTGAAGCCTTGGATAAATCCAAGGCTCAACCTAATTAACACTAATATGAATTAACACTAAAAACTTATGAAGTAAAATAATGTTCAACTTTATTTTAGATGCGATCCAAGCATCCAAGCAGTTTTTTGATGTTGTTCTAATAAACCAACTAAGAAATCCGAAGTTGAGATATCATGAAATTCATCAATTTCTACTACAGCCTGCGCCAAAAAGTCAATAATAACTTCGTGATCGTGTAGTAAATCAGCAATAAAACTTAAACTATCTTTGTTTTCAGTTTTTCTTGTTTCTGATAAGTGAGCTAACTGCAAATACTCTGCCATAGTTGCTGGTGCATAAACATCTTTTTGACGAATTTTTTCTGCAACATCATCTATAACAATTTGTAACTCGTTATATAACGATTCAAAATACACATGTATTGTCTGAAAATCAGGACCTTCTACATTCCAATGTGCATTTCTTGTTTTTAAGTATAAAATATGTTCATCAGCTAATAATTTAATTAAAATATCAGCGATTTTTTGCTTTTTTTCTGGCGATAATAATTTCATATGATTAAATTTTATATTGTCTATTTGATTAACTTTACTAATGCAAATATAAAACCAGAAAATGAATGAATTATAGATTTATTAAATCTTATTTCTATTCTTTTATAATTAAAAACTATGATCGACTCGAATTAACTTAAAATAAATAATGATGTTTACTTAAAAACAGAATTACTATTTTTGATAAGACAAATTTATAGTGGTTTTTTCAATTAGAGCCATTTTTAAAAGTTAAAAATTAATTAAATTTCTATGAAAAAGTTTCTTTTATTTATCATTTCTTTAACCCTAAGCAATACTTCTTTTTCTCAAACAAATAAAAATCAAACACTTAATGACAATTGGCGTTTCGGTAGTGGTTTGGGACTATCTTTTGGGAATAATAGTTATTTTGGATTTAATATTTCTCCAAGTGTTGGATACATGGTTGCAAACAATTTAGAATTGGGTGCGACAGCTGGCTATCAGTATGCAAAAGATGATTATGTAAAACAAAATTTGTTTAATGTTGGTCCTTACATTAACTTTTTTCCAATCGAAAATATTTTCTTGAGAGCCAATTATATGTACTACACAGGAAAACAAAAATACAACGATCGTACGCCATATTACAACAGTATTTATGAAGCTAACATGGACGAATCTGCGTTATGGTTGGGAGCTGGATATCAATCGAGTGGACCAGTAAGATTTCAAGCTGGTGTGATGTACAATGTTTTATACAAAGAAAACGAAAGTATATTTTCTTCAGGATTACAACCTTTTATGGGCGTTTCAATCGGATTATAAGTCATAAAAAATCCATCTAAAGTTTTTAGATGGATTTTTTTATATTTATTTCAATTCGTCTTTCAAAAATTTTCCTGTCACACTTTTAGAATTTTTAGCAATTTCTTCTGGTGTTCCTTCGGCGACAATTTTACCTCCTTTACCTCCACCATCAGGACCAATATCAATCACATAATCAGCCAACTTTATCACATCTAAATTATGTTCGATAATGATAACCGTATTTCCAAATTCCACAATTTTATTGATTACTTTCATCAACACATTTACATCTTCGAAATGCAAACCTGTTGTCGGTTCATCTAAAATATAAATTGTTTTTCCTGTCTGTTTTTTAGCCAATTCTGTTGCTAATTTTACACGTTGCGCTTCTCCTCCACTCAATGTTGTCGACTGCTGCCCAAGCGTAATGTAACCCAAACCTACATCTTGCAACATTTTTACATAACGAAATATTTTCGGAATTGCTTCAAAAAATTCTACCGCTTCATTTACCGTCATTTCTAACACATCCGAAATTGATTTTCCTTTGTAGCGAACCTCCAACGTTTCGCGGTTAAATCGTTTTCCATTACATGTTTCACATTCGACATGAATATCGGGTAAAAAATTCATTTCAATCACACGCAAACCTGCTCCTTGACAAGTTTCGCAACGTCCACCTTTTACATTAAACGAAAAACGTCCAGGTTTATAACCTCTAATTTTCGCTTCAGGTAAATTTGTAAACAACGTACGAATATCAGAGAAAATTCCCGTATAAGTTGCAGGATTAGAACGAGGAGTACGACCAATTGGCGATTGATCCACTTCGATTACTTTATCCAAATGTTCTAAACCTTCGATTTTTTTGTAAGGCATCGGATCTTTTTCTGCTCTAAAGAAATGTTGATTCAGAATTCTGTACAACGTTTCATTAATCAACGTTGATTTTCCAGAACCTGAAACACCCGAAACTACAACCAACTCTCCTAAAGGAATGGTAAGATTTACATTTTTCAGGTTGTTTCCAGATGCTCCAAAAAGTTTCAATTCTAATCCATTACCTTTTCTTCGTTCTTTTGGAACTTCGATTTGTAACTGATTGTTTAAGTATTTTGATGTTAATGTATTTGATTTTAACATTTGTTCTGGTTCACCTTCCCAAACAATTTGACCACCATTTTTTCCTGCTTTTGGTCCAACATCAACCACATAATCTGATTCCAAAATCATGTCTTTATCATGTTCTACAACCAAAACTGAATTTCCGATATCGCGTAATTTCTTTAACGAATCTATCAATCTGACATTATCGCGTTGATGCAAACCAATACTTGGCTCATCTAAAATATACAACACATTCACCAATTGAGAACCAATTTGCGTTGCCAAACGAATTCGCTGTGCCTCGCCTCCAGAAAGTGTTCTAGAAGAACGATTAAGGCTCAAATAATCCAATCCTACATCCAATAAAAAGGATAAACGCGTATAAATTTCTTTCAGGATCTCGTGCGCAATTTGTTGTTGATTCGACGTCATCGAAACTGGTGCGCTTTCAATCCATTTTTGCAACGATTGAAGATCCATTTCCGCAACTTCACCAATATTTTTATCATCGATACGAAAGAAAAGTGATTCTTTTTTAAGACGTTTCCCTTCGCAACTTGGACAAATAACTTTCTTTCCAAACTTTTTGCTAATCGAACTTGAAGACGGATTATTTTTATCTTCCATAATTTCAGAAAGAAATTCATTCAATCCTTCAAAATCGATTTTATATGTTTTTTTAACTGATGCAAATTTAAGATCAAGATTCAATGTTTCTTTCAAACCATTCATTACATCATCAATCAATGCTTGAGGAAGTTTTTTGAAAGCAACTTTCTGGTCTACATTATGTTTGACAAAAATCGCTTCCAATTGTTTTTCTATTCGAGAAGATGATTTTAACGTCTCAAATAATTCTTCCAAATTATCAAACAACGATTTATCTTTATCTTGAAATAATTTTTCGTGATTTACCACTTTCAACTCACCTAAACCTGTACACGTCGGACAAGCACCTTTTGGTGAATTGAACGAAAATGTATTCGGTTCTGGCAACGCATATGACATTCCTGTCGACGGACACATCAATGAACGAGAAAAGAATTTCGTTTCATTGGTTTCGTAATCCAAAATCATCGTAATCCCATTACCTTGTTGCATTGCATGATCGATACTTGAACGCAAACGTTGATCATTCACCTTATCATTCAACAACATTTTGTCCACCATCAATTCGATATCATGCGTTTTGTAACGATCTAACATCATTCCAGGCGTAATATCTTGCAACTTGCCATCAATGCGCATTTCAAGAAAACCTTTTTTAGAATATGTTACAAAAACTTCTCGATAATGACCTTTTCTTGAACGTACAATTGGCGCTAAAATCGCAATTTTCTTCTCGCTGTATTGTGTTCGAATCAACTCAATAATTTGCTCTTCTGTGTAAGCAACCATTTGTTCGTTTGTTTCGACTGAAAAAGCCGTAGAAGCACGCGCATACAACAAACGAAGAAAATCATAAATTTCTGTAATTGTACCAACAGTGGAACGCGGATTTTTATTGGTCGTTTTTTGCTCAATTGCAATAACAGGCGACAAACCATCAATTTTATCAACATCTGGACGTTCTAAACCTCCCAAAAATTGACGTGCATAAGCCGAAAAAGTTTCGATATAACGACGTTGTCCTTCTGCATAAATCGTATCAAAAGCCAACGAAGATTTCCCACTTCCACTTAAACCCGTGATTACCACAAGCTCGTTTCGAGGAATCTTTACATCAATATTTTTTAGATTATGTTCACGTGCACCGTAAACTTCAATAAAATCTTTTTCCATGTTCGTTTGTAAGAAGTTGCAAAAATACAAAAAAAGCCACATTACTGTGGCTAAGTGTACTTTAAAAATTGTTAATTCTTAAGTATTTATTGTTTTTTAATTGGAATATAAATTCGAGAAATTAGTTTTAAACTATCTGTTTCCTTCGGATCGTTTAACATAATTTCTAATTGTTTTGTATCCAGTTGTAATTTTTTAGATTTTGCATAATTCTTCATTTTCTCGATTGTTTGCGCACGCTTAGAACGAGGTCCTAAATGCAATGTCAACAAATAATCTCCACCAGGAACAACCACTTTTTTCATCTCTTTTTGCAAAGGCAAATCTTCTATTAATTGTATTCCAGCAAAAAATGTTGTCTTATCTTTTTCTTTATCAAAATCAGTAAAGTAGACATATGGAAAACCTAAATCGAAATCAAAACCACCTTCATCTTTATTCATTAACGATTTATAAATCACCTCAAAAGCACCATCTACTTTATCCATTATATCTTTTTCCGCTAAACTTGATTGTTTACGAATCGCTAATAAATTTGTTCGACCTAATTCTACAATTCGATATTCACCATAATTCAATCGTCCTTCTTTTTGATCCTTATCTAATCTAACTTTCACTTTTTGATTTAGGTTATCCAAAGATTTTTCAAATTTAGATTCAGGATTTTTGAAAAAAGCAAAATAGCGGTAGAAATAAGGAATTTCTTGACTTAAATAATTCAATTTTGCAGTTGTTTTCCCATTTTCTTGTTGTTCAAATTTGACATTCAAACTATCTAATTTTTCCCAACCATCATATTTTATCGTATAATTAACGAAACGATTAATCGAAAAATTTTCAATCGTTACTTTTCCTGAAGCAATTGAAGCATCTTCTGAATCCCATATCATATAATTTTCGTCCTCTTCTTTTGTATTCGAAAATTTCTTGATTGTCAAAGAATCCGAAGCTGTAAATTGTTGCCATTTCGAGAATTGACGAAGATTATAAAATTCGTCGTACACCAAACCAACAGGTGCATCAAATTCATATTGCATTTCTTCGTCGAAACGATTCGGTAAAACGATTGGTAATAAAGCCAAAACCGCAATAATGATTACTAAAAAAAGATTTATTTGTTTCATTTACAAAATTGATTGTACAAAAATAGAAATACTTTGTAGGACTCTTAATATTAATCTGAATTAATCTTTTAAAAATAGTATATTTGAGTAAATAATATAAACTTATGGACTTTACTAATTTAATTCAAGGAGCAATGGGACAACAAATTGTTGGTTCTGCTGCAAAACAATTAGGGATTAATGAATCTCAAGCTCAAACTGCTGTTGCAGCAGCTGTACCTTTTTTATTGTCTGCTTTAAATAAAAATGCACAAGGCGGAGGTGCTGAAGGAATTTCGAATGCTTTGAATCAACATGACGGGAGTATTTTGGATAATCTTTCTGGATTTTTAGGTCAAGGAGGAAACCAACAAGATGGATTAGGAATTTTAGGTCACGTTTTAGGAAATAAACAACAAAATGTAGAATCTGCAATTTCTCAACAATCTGGATTGAATACAGCACAAGTTACTCAAATTTTAGCGTTAGTTGCGCCAATTGTAATGGGCTACTTGGGTAAACAAAAACAATCTGCTGGATTAGATTCAAATGGGATTGCTGGTTTATTAGGCGGTTTAGTTGGTGGTTCTACAACTCAAACAAACCAAAGCGGAGTAAATTTAGGAGGTTTCGAAAAATTGTTAGATCAGGATGGTGATGGACAATTAGGAATTGGAGATGCCATGAGTTTATTGGGTGGATTTTTCAAAAAATAAGTCTTGTCTTAAACTGAATAAAAATACAAAATTTATTAAGCAGGAAATTTTCCTGCTTTTTTTGTTTCAAAAATTATCAACCTATATATTCTAAGTATTCGAAATTATCAAATTCATAAATATTAAAAGTTTGATTTAAAAAATATATTATTTTATTTGTTATTTAATATAATTTTATCAACAATAAAACACAAATAGCATGGATACTTTATTTTACTCAGAAAAATTCATTCAAAGAATTAAATCAAAAAACCCTAACGAAAAAGAATTTTTACAAGCAGTTGAAGAAGTTTCCGAAACCATTTTACCATTTGTAGAAGAAAACCCTAAATACAAAAAGTTCAAAATTCTTGAAAGAATTGCAGAACCAGAACGTATTATTCAATTTAGAGTAACTTGGGTTGATGATAAAGGCGAAATCCAAATCAACAAAGGTTATCGTGTACAAATGAATTCTGCGATTGGTCCTTATAAAGGTGGTTTGCGCTTTCATCCATCTGTTAATCTTTCTATTCTTAAATTCTTAGCTTTTGAACAAGTTTTCAAAAACAGCTTGACAACTTTACCTATGGGTGGCGGAAAAGGTGGTTCTGATTTTGATCCAAAAGGAAAATCGGACATGGAAATTATGCGCTTCTGCCAATCTTTTATGAGCGAATTATCTCGTCATATTGGTGCAGATGTCGATGTTCCTGCTGGTGATATTGGCGTTGGAGGACGAGAAATTGGTTATTTATTTGGTCAATACAAACGAATGCGAAACGAATTTACAGGTGTTTTAACTGGAAAAGGATTAGAATATGGTGGCTCTTTGATTCGCCCAGAAGCTACTGGTTATGGTTTATTATATTTTGTAGAATGTATGTTAGCCGAAAAAAAAGAAACCTTAAAAGGAAAAACAGTTTCTATTTCTGGTTCTGGAAATGTTGCACAATATGCTGCTGAAAAGTCTCTGGAATTAGGCGCAAAAGTGGTTACACTTTCTGATTCTTCTGGATATATTTATGATGAAGACGGTTTTGATACAGAAAAACTAAATGTCATTTTCAAAATTAAGAATGATGATTACGATAGAATCTCAAAGTATGTTGATTATTATCCAAATGCTAAATTTTTCTCTGACCAAAACCCTTGGAAAGTCCCTTGTGATATAGCTTTGCCATGTGCAACACAAAACGAATTGGATTTGCAAGATGCGCAAACTTTACATCTCAATGGTTGCAAATTGGTTGCCGAAGGTGCAAATATGCCAACAACTCCCGAAGCGGTTCATTATTTTTTGGATCATCAAATTTTATACGGACCTGGTAAAGCTGCAAATGCCGGTGGTGTTGCGACTTCTGGATTGGAAATGTCTCAAAATTCGATTCGTCAAAATTGGAACAGAGAAAAAGTAGATTATCGATTGAAAGAAATTATGATAAAAATTCATCACCAATGTAAAAAATATGGAAAAGGCGAATTTCAAGAAAATATAAATTATTACAAAGGCGCTAATATAGCTGGTTTCGTAAAAGTTGCCGATGCTATGATTGCTCAAGGAATATAAAAATCCATTTATAAAATTCGGTTCCCTTTACTGAATTTAGAATTCAATTGTTTGTTATTAAAGCTGAACTTCTGTTCAGCTTTATTTTTTTAGAGAGGAAAATTAATTTTAAACCCAATTCCACGAACAGATTCAAATTTTATCGTTTCATCGTTCTGAAAATATTTGCGCAAACGTGTCATAAAAACATCTAAACTTCTACCCATAAAATAATCGTTTTCGCCCCAAATTTTTTCTAAAATCTCTTTACGGCTCACTAATTTTTGATTATTCTGAATCAAGAAACTCAACAATTCTGCTTCTTTTTCTGTTAACTGAAATTTTTCTTCTTGATAAGATAATTGCAATTGATTTGGATGAAAAACATAAGTTCCAATTTTAATCAATTCTTCTAAAACAGGTTGATTTCGTTTCAAAATATTTTTTATTCTCAAAACCAATTCTTCAGGATCGCAAGGTTTTGTAATATAATCATCTGCACCTAATTTCAGACCTAAAACCCGATCAAAACTTTGCGCTTTAGCAGTCAAAAACAAATATGGAATTGTAATGGTTTCGGCTAATTTCTTCGCCAAGGAAAAACCATCAATTTCGGGTAACATGACATCAAAAATGATTAATTGAGCTGATTCCAACGATTCTATTTCCTTCAATAGTTTTTGTGGATGATCAAACCAAGTCACTTCAAAATCAGAAAATTCTAGATATTGTTTGAGAACAGTTCCCAAATCTTGATCATCTTCTACTAAAATTAATTTAGTTTTCATTCGGCAAAATGATTAAAAATTGAACACCTTTGTCTTTATTATTCTGAACGTTAATTGTTCCTAAATATCGTTCGATTGTATTCTTGACCAAAAATAATCCAACACCCAAACCGCTTACATTTTGGTTAATAGAACGATTCACACGATAATATTTATCAAAAATAAGAGGCAAATCATTGGTTGGAATTCCAATTCCATTATCCGAAAAATTCAATGTTATTTTTTTTTGAAATTTAAAATCTAATACAATTTCAGTAGCTCCATATTTGACTGAATTTTCAATTAAATTCTGAGCAATTTGTTTAAAATCGTTTGTTTTCAGTACATTATTTTTCTCGAAAATACTTTGATTAATAAGTTTAATTTCTGGATATTGAAGTTGAATCTTTTGGATAATTTCATTCAAAATAACCTCATCTAACAATTCAGAATTTTCGTCATTTTTCACAAAAATAGAATCAACAGTTTGCTCCAAACGATTAATTTGTCTGTTCATCATTTGTTGCGTTTCTGGATGTTGAACTTGATGCAAAGCAAATTTCATCGTCGTAATTGGCGTATTCAATTCATGCGCAATAGAGTCTATTGTCAAATGTAATTGATTGATTTTTTCTTCTTGTTTCGATAAATTTTTAAGACTTTTCCAATACAAAAAGACAATTAATCCAACAATCAACAAACTCACAATGATTAAAGGAATAATTTTCTTGAGAATTAAAAATTTCAAATTCAGTAATTCAAAATCTGTCTTTCCTCTAATTTTATATTTATGACGTTCATTTTTATTAATTCCTAAATCAGAATCTGTTTGATTACTAATATCATCCGATGACCAAACACTTTGATTAATATTAGTTGGTTTCGAAATTTTATTTGTCGTTTCGTAAATCACATACTTTTTCTTTGGCAATAATTCTTTATGATTCAATTCATCATAAACCGAATAAACATCTGTACGAAGCGCTATTTCAAAATTATTTTCCTTAGAATAAACGTCTAATAGAGAATCTACAATTGGCGTATAAATCTCATAATTATAATCTACTTTCGTTCGAATTATTTGTAATTCATCAAACTGTTTTTTTTCATCATGATTCAGTTTTTTGAAATAATCTAAAATCTTATCATCATTAGAATCTGTTTCATATTTTGACATAAAATTCATCACTTTAACTCCAATTTCACACGCCTCTTTATTCATATCTTTCTCAATCAATCGATACAAATTGTAGATATAATACCCTTGCAATGCAACCAAAACGATCAATGCAAAAGAGAAAATAAATGTATAATGTTTTTTAGATAATTTCATAAGCTTTCCATCAATTCAAAAATACATTGTTTTCGCACATAAATTACACATTAACTCATCGTTAACCGTTCATTAACCAAGTAAAATCGAAACTTGAAAGAGATTTGTTAAAAATCTGAACCATGAAAATAGTAATAACATTTTTTCTGCTACTTCCAAATTTAATTTTTGCACAAATTATTTCTGGAAAAATTATCGATGAGCAAAATCAACCAATCAAAAATAGTTCTATTGAAGTTGAAATTCCTTCACAAGATCCAATTGTAGCTGAATCGAATGAAAATGGCGAATTTAATTTTGAGCTTCATCAAGCACAATCATTTACAATTTACATTAAAGAATTTGGTTACCAAGAATTTGAAAAGACATATCAAGCTAACTCAGAAAACTCTTTGATTATTACGCTTCAAAAAGATGAAACAATTAACTTAAAAGACGTTGTTTTTTCTAGTCAAAAACCTTTGTTGAAACGAAAAATTGATCGAATAGAATTTAATGTCGAAAATACGCCTTTGCAAAATTTAAGTGCTTGGGATATCGTGAAAAACACGCCAAATGTTCTTCTAAAAAATGAACAGTTAAGTGTGAGAGGAAATACGCAAATTTTAGTCACAATTAATGATAAAAAAACATTAATGTCCCAAGATGATTTGAAACAATTGTTGGAAAATACTGATGGTGCAACAGTTTCTTCGGTTGAAGTCATTACCAATCCGCCTGCAAAATATGAAGCTTCTGGAAGCGCGATTATAAATATTAAAATGAAGAAAAATGTGCTTTCTGGTTACAAAGGACAAATTGCGACACGTTATCATCAATCTATTTATAGCAAAGGAATGCTGGGTACTACCCAATCTTACAATACAGAAAAATGGCAATTGACAGGAAGTTATTATTTTGTGAATGGAAAATATGTTCGCAAGAATTTTGATGTAACAACTTATGAAAAAGATCAGACACGCTGGGAAAGTGACATGATTCGTCGAACAGTTGCGAAACAACAACATATTTACAACTTTGCTTCTCAATATTCAATTGATAGTTTACAGAATTTTCAGTTTGGAATAAATGGTTCTAGAAATCCTGCTTCAATTGGGAATTATAACGTTCCGACAAATATTTACAATACAACAAATAATCAACTTGAATCATTTTATAAAACACAAAATCATCGTCGCGAAGCTTCAAATAATTTTAATACGTATTTGGTTTATGACAAAAAAATTGCGAAAAATAATTTGACTTGGAGTAACAATTTTAGTCATCGTTATTACAAAGAAAATCAAGATGTTTTAACAAAACTGAATTTCAAGGATAAACCTTATGAAGAAAATCGTTTTTTGAGTGCTGCACTTCAAAAATTGAATCTATTTTCTACACAAATTGATTATAGTTTCACTAATGAAAATTTCGGCTTGGAAGCGGGAGCGAAATATAGTTTTGTGAAGAATGATAATGATTTAGATTTCTTTGAGTCGATTCAAAATCAAATCGAATATCAACCCGAAAAAAGTAATATTTTTGATTACAAAGAACAGATTTTTGCGTTGTATATTTCTGGAAATTACAAATGGAAAAAATGGGAAGCAAAAGCTGGTTTGAGATCTGAAACAGCTCTTATAAATACGATTTCTGATAATCCAATTAGCCAAAATAAACGAACAAACACCGATCTTTTTCCAACTTTATACGTCATGTATAATTTTGAAAATACTGGACAAATTGGTTTGAATTATGGAAAAAGAATTGATCGACCAGATTATAATTTCTTGAATCCTTCAAAATCATATTACAATCTGTTTTCTTATTTTCAGGGCGATGCCAATGCAATTTCTACGATTATTCACAATTTGAGTTTATCTTACACTTTGAAAGATTGGAATTTTGAAGCCTATTATCGATACGAGAAAAATCCAGCGATGGAAATTTCTATTCAAAATCCTGAAACTTTCGAAACAGTTTATCATTTTACAAACATCAAAAATGGAGAAGCTTTTGGAGCAAATCTTTCGAAAAATTTTAATCTAAAATCGTGGTGGAAACTGAATTTATTTACATTTGTGGAATATAATCAAAATTATTTTTTCGGACCAGATCAACAACAATACAAAAATGATGTGTTTACTTATTATATTTCTTTAAGCACTCAATTGGATTTAGACAAAGCAAAAACATTTAATATTTCGACAGGATATCATTATAATTCCCCAGCTATTCAAGCTTCATTTGATATTAGTTCTTCTCAAAATACATATTTGATTTTAAACAAAAAAATATGGGATAAACGTTTTGAAATTGGTTTGGTTTTCAATGATATTTTTAAAACTGATCGCAATACGATTTCTACGAAATACGCAAACCAAAATCAATATTTCAAAGATTATCGCGATACACAATATTTTATGTTGAATTTGAAATACAATTTCGGAAACCAGAAAGTAAAAGAAGCGAAACAAGCGGAAAAAACTGCAGAACAAAATAGAATTTAGCGTTACAAAAAAAACTTAAGTTTTATTAAATTTGAGGAAAAGCAATAAAATGAATTCAGTAAAAATCATTCGAACAAATTCTTCTAACAAAGATTTTCAAGAATTGGTAACAGAATTAGATAAAGATTTAGCGATAAGAAATGGCGAATTTCATTCTTTCTTTTCGCAATACAATAAAGTTGACAAAATAAATCACGTTGCTATCGCCTATTTAAACGAAAATCCTGTTGGTTGTGGCGCTATAAAACATTATTATGATACAACGATGGAAGTGAAAAGAATGTATGTAAATCCTGATTTTAGAGGAAATAGAATTGCAGCTAAAGTTCTGAATGAGTTAGAAAATTGGGCAATCGAATTAAATTATGAACGATGCATTTTGGAAACCGGATTGAAACAACCCGAAGCAATCTCGTTGTATGAACGATGTGATTACACAAGAATCGAAAATTACGATCAATACAAAGACATCGAAGAAAGTGTTTGTTATGAAAAAATATTGAAATAGAAAAGCTGAGCGATGCTCAGCTTTTTTATTATTTATTAGATTCTTTTACCATTTTGTTCATTTCGGATGCCGTAATTTCACCATCCATAATCATGTACATTTGTTGATCATCGCTGTTAATACTCATCAACACATTTTTAAAAACTTTCGCATTTGCATTTTCCGTTAAAAAGCGAATTTTACTTCCGTCCTTATTTATCGACATCAATTCCTCCAATTTCATTTTATCAAAGGCAGATTTCACTTGACTTTTAGCATCTTTGTTCGTGTTATCAATCATAATCATTTTGATCGAATTCATTTTTTTGAACAAGCCATCCAAATCTTTCAAATCAGAATCATTTGCCGTCATACTTCCCATCATACTAAACATTGCTTTGTTTATCGTAATCGTTGTAACACCCTTTTTATCCTGAAATTGGTTGTAAATATCGACGAATTTATTTGTTTGTGCATTTGCAAATCCAACGATGAATAATGCAAAAATGAATACATATTTTTTCATATTTTTCTTTTTTAAAGTTCTATTGATAATGATTTTAATTGTCCGATTGCCTTCGCTCCTTGGTCTACATTTTTCGAAAATAATTTCATTGTAGAATAAGCCAAAGCTTTCGCTTCTTCCATATTTTCAACTGGTTGACCATTTACAATCACAAAATCTGACGAATATTCTTCTGCGCTTTCAGCTTTTGTTATTTCTTGCTCAATTGGTTGAATGGTTGATTTTTTATTTTCTTGTTTAATTGATTTTGTCTCTTTTACAAATTGTGAAACTTCGTGTTTTATCTCAATATTATTTGGTTCAATTGTTTTCACAATTTCTTGATAATGTTCAATTTTATTTGTTTGATTCAAGAAGAAAAATAGTCCAACAACAAGTAAAATAGACGCAGCAATTCCCGAAATTTTCAATAGAAAAAATTCTTTCGTTTTCGATTTTTCTATAACTTTTGGTTGATTTTCTTCAACTTTTGTCATAAAATCATCAAAATTTAATTCCATTTTGACTTCTTTTTCCTCTTTTAATGTTTCAAAAAAAGAATCATTTTCATTATTTATGAGTTGTTTTTCTTGCTCATCGGTTAATTTTCCAGCAAAAAAATTATCTTTATTTATAATAGACTGCTCTTTCTTCATTTTCAAAAAAAACTTCTAATTGTTCTCTTACTTTTTGTCTTGCTCTCATCAAATTTACTCGAATTGCATTTTCTTCCATCTCCAAAACTTCAGCAATTTATTTTATTTCAAGTTCTTCTACATCTTTCAGATGCATTACTTTGCGTTGTTTTTCTGGTAATTGATTAATCAAATTTAAAATAATCGGTTTTATTTCTTGTTGTTCTTCTTGAATACTCAAATTGATTTGTGTTGAATTTTTATAATTCTCTCGAACATCAAATTTTCGCAATCGATTTATACATTCATAATTTACCATTCGCATCGCATAAGCCTCAATACTGTTCACTTCAATTAACGAATCGCGCTTTTCCCACAATTTTATTAATATTTCTTGCACAACATCAAACGCTTCATCATCACTAATCAAAATCCTACGAGCAAAACGATACAGCTTATCCTTGTGGACAAATACCGATGTTTTAAACGTTTCTTGATTCATATTGAGTGCTTTTACTAATAAGACAGCTTAATACTAAAAAGTGTTACATCGATTTTGAAACTTTTTTTGAATAAAATAAAAAAGCCTCTAAAATAGAGGCTTTCAATTGAATATATTTTAATAAAATTATCCTTTATAAATAACAGTTCCTCCAGCTTGCGCTTTTGGGAAGATTGTAACATCGGCAATTTGTACATGTTCTGGTTGTTGCAACAAATACTCTATTGCATTTGCAATATCCTCTCCAGCCAATGGTTCAAAACCTTTGTATACATTATCCGAAAGTTCTTGATTTCCTTTGAAACGAACCAAAGAAAATTCTGTTTCTACCGCTCCTGGCGCAATATTGGAAACTTTGATTCCGTAAGGTAACAAATCATAACGCATTCCTTTGCTTAACGATTCTACCGCCGCTTTCGACGCACAATATGTTCCTCCATTTGGATAAACTTCTTTTCCCGCAATCGAAGAAAGGTTGATGATATGCGCATTTGATGATTGTTTAAGAATTGGAATAATTGCTTTCGAAACGTAAATTAATCCTTTTACATTGATATCAATCATTGCTTCCAAATCCTCCAAATCAGCTGTATCAAAAGGTGCTAATCCGTGCGCATTTCCCGCATTATTGATTAAAACATCAATATTTTTCCACTCATTTTCTAAACTTTCTACTGCATTAAAAACAGCTTCCTTGTCTCGAACATCAAATTGAATGGTTTTAACTTCCGTAATTTGACTCAATTCTGCCTGAATTTCATCTAATCGTTCTTGACGACGCCCACACAAAATTAAACGATAATTTGGTGCTAATTTCTTTGCTGTCGCCATTCCTATGCCAGATGTTGCTCCGGTTATGAAGACTGTTCTTTTCATTTTCTTAAATAATTAAAAGTGCTTTTTTAAGACCGTCTAAGATACAAGCTAAAAAGAAATTAAAAAATGATTTATCCTGTTTTCGTTCGATATTTTCTACTTTTTCTTCTTTCATTTTTCCACGAGAATCATTCTTTACCGCTGCATTTCCAACTGCTGATAATAGTTTCCTTTTCGAACCATCATCACGCAAAACATTCACTTTCAAATTTTGATAATCTATTCCAAAATTTCCACCAGCGACTTTATCATTTCCATCAAAATTAAATTTTATTTGATTAAAAAATCCGTCTACAGAAACCTTAAGATAAGGCTTCACAAAAGCATCGAGATTTTTTGCAGGAAGTTTTGAAATTGAGCCATTTATATTAAATTTCTCAGAACGATTCATTGGATTAAATGTCCAATTTGCGCGCAAATCTCCATTCATAAATTCTGAATGCCAATCAACATCAACGTCTGGTAAAGATATTTTACGATAACCCGAATTGACATTTTTAACCGTTGCATTTATCGACGAAAACGTCAATTTTCCTGTTCCGATACTTTTAGCCGTTTCCTCTTCATATTCTAATTTAGAGTTGACCAATTGCAATTGCTTCACACCTAAATCAAATTTCATTTCACGTAATTTTTGTGAAAACATTGTTTTACGTTTTGTGTCATCAGGTGGAACCAAACTTCTATAAATATTTGCATAAAGCTGGTTCAATTTTATTTGATTGGCTTTCAAAAAGAAATCTTTGGATGGAGAAATTCCCCACTGAATTCCATTTCCTTGTAATTGCTCGACAGAAACTGTATATAAATCGGCTTGTTTTTTCAATGAAGCTGTATACGCTTTTCGAGAAAGTTTTGGCGTTAATTTTAATTGATTCAACGTCAAGTTTCCATTCTGAAATTGCAAAGCTCCAGTATTCATCTTATACGTTTTTCCTAAATCGAAATCAATTCCTGAAGATTTTAACAACACAGATTTATACGAAAATGGTATTGCTTCTTGAATTGTTTTTGGATCAACATTGATTTGATTAAACGCTAACTGAATTTGCTTCAATGTTAAATTCGGCGTTTTTTGTTTATAAGGAACCACATCTAAATGTCCATTTACCAACGAAATTTTATCAACTTTTATAACATCATTAAACTCTTTTGAGGTTTTTCCTTCGCGCTGCGCCACTCGTCTTGGTTGTCCATAAATCGTAAATTTTGGATTTTTGAAAATAACATGATTAACATGAAGTTCTTTCCCATAATCATTTTTCAATCCTAAAACCTTCAAATTAACATTATTGAAATCAAATTTTTGTGAAGCAATAAAACGCGATTGCTTGATTTGAATCGTATCAATTCCAAGATTAAAATTAATCAAGAACTTTTCTGTTACATTTTCAACTTTCTTCGCAATAACTTTTTCATTCTTTTGATCAATGATTTTCACATTTACCTCATCCAATTTGATTGAATTTGTATGAAAATAGAAATCACCATTTTTTATTCCCCAACTGTTATTATTTAACGTCAAAATTGGTGCTTCGACATCTAATAATGTGTTTGATTTTGTATAATTTCGATTAAATTGATTTTTTGAAATTAATGGTTTCATTTTGAAATTTTTCAGAATCAATTTCTTTTCTGTCAAATCAAAATTAGATGCTGTTAACGTGTGCATTTCATTCAATCGATAATACATCGAATCCAACTTAATACGGAAAGTTTTATAATCAATCGGAATATCATTTGTTCGCGTCAACGCATTCATTTTTATTCCTTCGATATTTAACGACACATTATTTATTGCATATTTTACCGTTTTTGCATTCGAGAAGAGTGAACGAATTTTACCATTTTCTATTTGTAATTTTTTGATATTAATTAACTCCGCATCTTCCGTTTTTATGCTTACTTTTTTAGTTGATTGTTTCTCAACTTTATTCTCAGGTTTGGCAGAAATAATGGTAATTTTTGGATTTTTGAATTTGATTAAATCTGTTTTAAAATATAATTTATCTTCTGAAGTAAATCCCCAATCCATCTTAGAAAGCGAAAGAAGTGGTGATTCAATATCCAATAAATCATTTTCAGAATCGTTTGGAACGTACATTTTTCCGTTCATTTTAAGCGGTTTCATCAAGAAATTATCCAACTCAAAATCAGTTTCATTAAAACGAACTTTTCGTGCTCTAATCAATTGTTGATCTTTTACCACAAAAAACATCGAATCTAATTTAATATCAAAAGCAGAATATCTGAACGGAATTTTTTTGTCCGCTGTTCGCTCATTGAAACGAACGCCATCAAAATCGATCGAAAAATTAGAAACATTTGCTATATGTTTTTTTCCTGATTGAGAATACAAATTAAACTCGCCATTGTTGATATTCACATTGGAAACATCTATACTTTGCCCAACTTTGGATTGTGCTGTATCTTTTTTGACCGAATCTTTTTTCTCTTTGAGATAATAATTTACAGAAGGATTATTGATGTTGATTGAATATGCTGCAACTTCTTTTTTGGTAATTAATTTTATAAAATTGATACCGACAATATTTATTTCTTTCACTTTTCCTGTTGCGTCAATCGAATCCTTTATTAACAACGAATCTTTTGGAGAAACTTCAACATTTTTTAGTGATAAAGACGAATTAAAAATAGAAAAGCTCAAATCTTCGTAAGTCAGATTATAAGCGGTATCGTTTTTTTCTGCAATGATTTTTGGAAGTCGATCATTCAGAAAATAGGAGATGTAAAAACTTAAAATAAAAAGTACCGCAATAATTGAAATTAAAGCGATACCTATTTTTTTTATCCAACGGTTGTTAATCATTGATATAGTTTGGTTAACAGTCTTAAGAACAATTATTATACCAGATATAACAAAATGTTAAATTTATTCGTTGATATCGTAGATTTCTTTGATATTTTCTAAGATTTTATCGAAGTTTAAATTCAAATCAATTAATTTTCCAGTAAACAAATCGAACACCCAACCATGTACTTCTAATCCATTTTCCATTGCACGTTGTACAAAAGGATTTTTTACCACATTTACACATTGTTCTTGTACATTTAGCTCTACCAAACGGTTGTAACGCATTCCTTCGTTTTCGATTGCATTCAATTCTTCTGAATGTAAACGATAAACATCACGAATATTACGCAACCAAGGATTCATAATTCCTAAATCTTTCGGAATCATTGCAGATTTAATCCCACCACAATTATAATGTCCACAAACTACAATATGTTTCACTTTTAGGTGTTCTACCGCATAGTCTAAAACAGAAGTGGTATTCATATCCAAACTAATTACCATGTTCGCTATATTGCGGTGTACAAAAACCTCACCTGGCTCCGCTCCCAACAATTCTTCTGCCGTCACACGACTATCCGAACAACCAATGTAAAGCACTTCTGGATTTTGACCAGCCGAAAGCTTATCAAAATATTGCTCGTCTTGTCCTAAACGTTTATTTACCCACTCTTGGTTGTGTTCAAAAACTTTTTCTAAATTCATAATTTTCTAAATTACATCTTGTACTTCTGGATGTTTACCAACATAAACGCTCACATAACTACAAAATGGAATGATTTTCAACTGATTTTTTCTTGCGTAATCTACAGCTTCTAACACTAACTTTTCGGCCAAACCTTGTCCTCTCAATTCGGGATTAACACCTGTATGATTAATCAACATTTGTTCTTCTTTCAGCATAAAAGTTAATTCACCAACTTCTTTATTATTCTCATCAAGAAGTATAAAAACTCCATTTTTTCCTTCTAAATTCAATTCAATTTTCATAGAATAGTATTTTAAATTCAAATTAATCTTTTTGGATGAGATTTGGTCAAAAAGATTTGTTAAAAGTCTCGATATACAAGACAAATTTACGGGTGAAAAGTTTTTAATTCAAAGAAAATTTAAACAAATAATAACAATCAATTTACAATCATCTTTCTATTTGATAATCAACAACAAGCTATTCTATATAATATTTAATGTATAGGTTTGAGTTTTTTACTTGATTATTTATTACATTTGTTAGATATTTTAAGGAAATATTCTTCATATGAAATTTATTGTATCGAGCAACACGTTATTAAAAAATGTTAACTTAATCGGAGGGGTTATTAACTCTAATAATACTTTACCAATCCTTGATAATTTTTTATTCGAATTGGATGGTAGCCAATTAACTATCACTGGTTCTGATTTAGAAACAACAATTTCAACAACTTTAGAAGTTGAGTCTAATGATAATGGAAAAATTGCAATTCCATCAAAAATCTTAACTGACACGTTGAAAACTTTCCCTGCGCAACCGCTTACTTTTATCCAAAAAGAAGGAAATACGTTGGAAATTGTTTCAGAACAAGGAAATTATCAGTTAGCATTCGAAGACGCAAACGAATATCCTCAAACGCCAGATATCGAAGACGCAAGCTCTACAACACTTAGTGCAAGCATTTTATCAGAAGCAATTATCAAAACTATTTTTGCGACAGGAAACGACGAATTACGTCCAATTATGACAGGAGTCTTCTTCCAAGCAAATGCAGATATTTTCCGTTTTGTTGCTACAGATGCGCATCGTTTGGTAAAATATACTCGCAATGGCTTAGACAATTTACAAGCTGCTGAATATATTATGCCGAAAAAACCACTTAACTTATTGAAAAATATTTTAGGAGGAAATAATGACGATGTAACAATCGAATATAACAATACAAATACACGTTTTTCATTCCAAAACATCGTGTTAACTTGTCGTTTGATTGATGGTAAATATCCTAATTATGAAGCGGTAATTCCAAAAGAAAATCCAAATGTATTAACGATTAACAGAAACTTATTCTTGACATCTTTGAAACGTGTGGCAATTTTCTCTAACAAAACAACAAACCAAGTTCGATTAAAATTAGTTGGAAATTCATTGACAATTTCTGCTGAAGATATCGATTTTGCAAACAAAGCAGAAGAAAGACTTCCTTGTGATTACAACGGAACTGATTTACAAATCGGTTTCAATTCTCGTTTCTTAATCGAAATGTTGAACAATTTACAATCAGAAGAAATAACATTAGAAATGTCTGAACCGAATCGTGCAGGAATCATCAAACCAGTTGATGGACTAGAAGATGGCGAAGAAATCTTAATGCTAGTTATGCCAGTTATGTTAAACGCATAATCAAAAAGAATACATAAAATTCATTTATACAATACAATGAAAATTTCATACAATTGGCTAAAAACCTACATTGATACAGATATCACACTTGATGAAGTGTCTTCAACACTTACAAGTACGGGTCTAGAAGTTGAAGGTGTAGAACAAGTAGGTGGAGCTAAAAATTATTTGGAAACCGTATTAGTTGGTAAAGTTTTATCAGCTGTGCCACATCCAAACGCAGATAAATTAAGAGTTACTAAAATAGATTTAGGAGACGGAAAAGAAACGCAAATTGTTTGTGGAGCTCCTAATGTTGCAGAAGGTCAAAATGTTCCTGTTGCAACTGTCGGAACGGTTTTACCTTCACCAGATGGTGAATTTAAAATCAAGAAGGCAAAAATTCGTGGTGAAGAATCTTTCGGAATGATTTGTTCTGAAGTAGAATTAGGAATTGGTACAGATCATTCTGGTATTTTGGTTTTACCAGAAGATTTAAAACCTGGAACTTCTACGTTCGACCTTTTCGGAAAAAATGATGAAGTTGACCACGAAATCGAAATTGGTTTAACGCCAAATCGTGCGGATGCAATGTCACATTTTGGTGTAGCGCGTGATTTACATACGGCCCTTAAAACTCGTGATATCGCGTCAACATTCAAAACATATGATGTATCAAATTATCCTACGACAGATTTCGGAAAAAATCCTATTTCTATCGAGGTTAAAGATACAGAAGCAGCGCCTCGTTATGCAGGTATTTACTTAAAAAATGTAAAAGTTGCTGAGTCGCCAGATTGGTTAAAAAATCGTTTAAAAGTTATAGGATTATCGCCAATTAATAATGTGGTTGATATTACCAATTATATTTTACACGATTTAGGTCAGCCTTTACATGCTTTTGATGCAGCTAAAATTGAAGGAAATAAAGTAATCGTTCAGAAATTAGCAGAAGGAACAAAATTCACAACTTTAGATGGCGTTGAACGTACATTAAAAGGACATGAATTGATGATTTGCAACGAGAATAATCCAATGTGTATTGCTGGAGTTTTCGGAGGAAAAGATTCTGGAGTTTCGGATGCAACGACAACTATTTTCTTAGAATCAGCATATTTCGAGCCAGTAACAATTCGTAAAGGAGCGAAAGCACATGCATTAAATACGGATGCTTCTTTCCGCTTTGAACGTGGAATTGATCCTAACATAACTATCGACGCGTTGAAGAAAGCTGCGATGATGTTAGTTGAAATTGCTGGTGCTGAAATTGCATCTAATATTGATGATATTTATGCAAATCCTATTCAAAACTTTAATGTAAAATTACGTTTACATAAAGTGGTTGAATTATTAGGAGTTGAAATTCCAGAACATAAAATCAAATCGATTTTAGAAAATTTAGAAATTAAAATTTTGTCAGAAAATGATGGAATTTTAGATTTAGAAGTTCCAGCTTATCGTGTAGATGTACAACGTGATGTAGATTTGATTGAAGATATTTTGAGGATTTATGGATACGATAATATCGAAATTCCTTCAAAATTCTCGTTTTCTTATGTTCCAAATCAAAAAGTTAGTCCAGATAAAATCGAAGATTTTATTGCGCGTCAATTGATTTCTTTCGGATTCAATGAAGCGATGAATAACTCGTTAACGAAAAGAGAATACGAAGAAATTTTCTTTTATCCAGAAGGTGAAAGTGTTGCAATGTTAAATCCGCTTTCTGCTGATTTAGCTGTAATGCGTCGCATTTTATTGAATGGTTTATTAGAAAATGTTGCGTTCAATATCAACCGTCGTAATTCGGATGTTAAATTATTTGAATTTGGGAAAGTTTATCGCAAAATTGATGGTATTTACGAAGAAAATAAATGTTTAGGAATCGTTCTTTCAGGAAACTTTAATAGCGAATCGTGGACAGGAAATTTACGTAAAGCTTCATTTGCTGATTTGAAAGGTTTGATTAAACAAATTTTTGTTCGATTAGATATTCAAATTACAGATGAGTTACCTGCAAAAGATGATAATTTCTTAGATGGAATTGAATTTGTTTCTGGTCAAAAATCATTAGGAAAACTTGGAATCATCAGCAAAAAATTAGCAAAAAAATTAGGCGTTAATCAAGATGTTTTCTTTGCTCAATTAAATTGGGATGCAATGGTTGCTTTAGCAAACAAACACGATTTGAAATACAAAGAAATCTCTAAATTCCCAGGTTCTCGTAGAGATTTAGCTTTATTGCTTGATTCTTCTGTGAAATATGAAGAATTGTACAAAGCGACAAAAGAAGTCAAAACGAATTTGTTGAAAGCCGTTAATTTATTCGACGTTTACGAAGGAGATAAATTGCCAGCTGGTAAAAAATCGTATGCTTTAAGTTTTATGATTCAAGACGAAAATAAAACATTAAGCGATCAAGAAATTGATGGTTTAATGAATAAATTAATCAAATTGTATCAAGAAAAATTCAACGCTGAGTTGAGATAAAATATTCCGAAAAATGAAAAAGATTGTAACTTTATTTTCAGCAACTATTTTGATGAGTTTTATAGCAACTTCTTGTTCTACAAGCGCAAGTACTGCTAAAATTAAACCTAAAGCGGAAGTTTCGATTTCAAATCAAAATTGGTATTTGATCAACGATAACAACGTAGTAAAAGGTTTGTACGATAAAGACGTGATGTTGGTTATTGACGAAGCTAATTCGACTGTAAGTGGATTTGCAGGTTGCAACAATTTCAATGCTTCTTTTACAAAAGTTAGCGGCGTTACAAGCTTTGTTAATTTTTCTGAAACTAAAATGGCTTGTCCTAATTTGCAAGAAGAAAAAGCATTTTTATCGATGTTGAAAAGTGTAAATCGTTACGAAGTTTCAGGAAAAGAATTACATCTTTACAAAAGCAATATTTTATTATTAAAATTCAAAACAATTTAGTTTTTATAATAAAAAAGCTCCTTACAAGGAGCTTTTTTTATGTTTCTTTATTTTCTTCTACCGATTTTATCTCAACAGTATCATCACTTTGCTTGAAACCAATTTTAGTAATCGGAATTTCTTTTGATGATAAATAAAACTCTAAATCAGCATTTAATTCGATCAGACGATGCGGAAAATCTTGACCAACATTTTGCTTGGCTTCTGTTAAGAAAATTGCGCAATGTTTTAGATAATCAGGCGTTAATTTCGATTTCGCTTCTTGAAATGCAGAAAACAATACCTTTTCTGTCATCACAATATTTTTCGTTTCATCTTTTCTGTATAATGCATATAAACGTTTTTTAAGCGATTGTGTAAAATCAATCATCATTGTATTTGAGAAAATTTTCATTTCAGCCGCATAAGGCGTCCAGAAGTCTTTGTTCAACGCATTTTGATTTTTCAAAATTGATAATAACGGAGAATCTTGCGCCAAATTCGTAGTCATGTGATGTAGAAGTAATTGTTTACGCTCGTCAAAAGTTGGAGGAAAAATCGGAATATGTAAATCAAAACGACCAGGTGCAACGATTTCATCATTCAAATTTGCTAAAGATTCAACAGCTCCAACAATCAAAAGTTCTTTCGTATCATTTTTCTGAATATGTCTAAGAACGGAATAAAACAAATCGACCATTTCGGGATAAATGGTATTTACAGAAGTAGAATGTAATATTTCGTCGAACGAATCAATAAACAATAATGTTTTAGGTTGATTCATCTTTTTTGAAAGAAAATCGGAGAATTTATTCTTTTTGTTATCAAAATTCCCAACTAAATAATCATTGAAAATATGTACAAATTCGTAACCAATCATATCCGCTATTTTCTTTGCCCAATATATTTTCCCACTACCTGGAGGTCCATACAAAATCAAGCCAGCAGGTTTTTGAGATTCCCCAACTTTCTCCTTGATCTTTGCTGATAAATGGATCTAACATATCAGTCATATAAAAATACAAATCGGTATAACCGACTAAACTTTTACCAGAAAAATCTTCGCATTGCGGAAATGCTTTTTCTATAAACGGATATTTTCCACCAATGTAAGAATGAATCAAATAACTTGACACTCCCGTTTTCATCTGCTTTGCAACCTCAGCAGGAATTCCATTTGTCACAAAAAAATGAAGCACTTCTTCTTCTTTTGCACCAATTGTTTTAGCGATTTCTTCTATTGTTTTTTCTTTGGAATAATCTTCTGCATATTTTTTTAAGAAGTCTTTATTCTCTTCCGAAAATGTTATAAATTGTTGTGTTACATTAAAATTTTCGTCAATACAAAAACTCAAATCAATATTAAAATCATTGATAAAATTCTGTAAACTTCCTAAAGATATTTCGAGTTGATTAGATAAATCTTTTAATTTCATTCTGTTGGCTTGTTCTAATTTCTATTAAAAATAAAGATTAATTCCTGAACAAAACCATTTTAAGTTCTAAACTTCTGTTAAAGGAGCAAGCGCATCTATAGATGCGCTTGCTCCTTTTAATTGTATATTTTAAAATTATTTACAATTTAGATGAATTAAGATAATCTTCCATTTCTTCTTTATTTGCTTCATCAGATTCGTCTTTTAGAACACGATGAGCCACTTTACCTACAGTTAAACCTTGAATAACGATTGAAAATAAAACAACGATGTATGTAATCTCTAATAACAAATCTTTCCATTCCGAATTTGGCATCGAAAGAACTAACGCAATTGAAACTCCTCCACGAATTCCTCCCCAAACCAAGACAATAAGTGAACCTTTAGAAAAAGTGTTTTTTCTTAAAATAGTACGAGCTGGAATAACAATTGATAATGTTCGAGATAATAGGACTATAAAAATTGTGGCAATTCCTAATAGAATTTGATCCATTAAATCTTCTATTAACAACAATTCGAAACCTATAAAAAGGAATAAAATGGCATTCATTACCTCATCAATAAGCTCCCAAAATTTGTTTAAATAATCTTGAGTTGTTTTACTCATTGCGAATTTCTTTCCATAATTTCCGATTATTAAACCTGCGATAACCATAGCTAAAGGACTAGAAATATGAAGTTCTTTTGCAATCAAAAATCCTCCCATTACAATCGACAATGTAATTAAAGCTGAAACTTTATAATCATCAATTTTTTTCATCGAATTAGACGCTGTAAATCCAAGTAATAATCCAAGTAAGATTCCGCCTCCGGCTTCCATTAAAAATAATTTTGAAACACTTGAAAAATCAGCATCAAAGCTTGGATTAGTTGCTATTTGTAAAACTACTGCGAACATTACAACGGCCACACCATCATTAAACAGTGACTCTCCTGTAATTTTTGTCTCAATAATTTTAGGAACTTTTGCTTGTTTCAAAATTCCTAATACAACGATTGGATCAGTTGGTGAAATTAATGTTCCGAACAATAAACAATAGATATACGGAATTTGAATACCAAAATATGGCGCAATGTAATATAAAATTACTGATATAATAAATGCTGATAATACTACTGATATTGTAGTGGATATCCTAACGAAAGTT